>CAJBIG010000057.1 GCA_903953065.1 uncultured Solirubrobacterales bacterium | reverse complement strand
GTCGGCCTTCTTCGGCGCCGCCGATTCGAATACGACCATCGAGGCGACGGTGTGCGTTCCCATCAGGTTGGAGATGTCGAAGCACTCGATCCGCATCGGCAGCGATTCAAGCTTCAGCTCGCGCTGCAGTTCGTCCAGCGCCTCAATGCGGCGGCGGCGCGTCTGCTCGTTGCGGAGCCGCTCGTGGTCGAGCGCCAGCGCCGCGTTGCGCTCGGCCAGCTCAAGGATCCGTCGCTTGGCGCCGCGCTCGGCGGCGCGGATCTCAACCCCTGCCCCGCGCCGCTCGGCGAGCGTCTCAGCGAGCGCCCCACGTTCGGCCTGAGCAAACTGCTGCTGCACGATTATCTGAGAGGGCACGCCAGGACGGCCGGAGTAGTACTGGGCGATGAATTCCGCTGCCACCTCGCCGCTCTCCAGCTCGCCTGGATTCTCGAGATAGAAGGATTGACGGTCAGCGAGCACGCCGTCGCGAACTTGAAATACCTGCGCGTTCGCTTCGGTGCCGTCGGCGGCTACGGCGATCGCATCGAACGAGCCGACGGCCTCATTTACAACGCCTTGGCTTTCGAGCAGCGAACGGATCGAGCTGAGGCGGTTGCGTTCGGCGGCAGCGCGCTCGTATTCGTGCGCCGCTGCTGCGGCCTTCATCCGCGCTTCGAGCTGATCCTCAATCTCGCGGTAATTGCCGCAGAGAAAGGCGATCGCGCCGTCGACATTCTTGCGGTAATGCTCCTCCGTCACGTAGCCAACACATGGTGCTTCGCAACGTTCGATGTGGTAATCGAGGCAGGGAGAGCCTGTCCGCCGACCCGGCTCGGGGTCGCGGCAGGAACGAATCTGGAAGACCTTCTGCAGCACCTCAACCGTGCTGCGCGCGCGACGAGGGTTTGAGTAGGGGCCGAAGTAGACGCGGCCGCTGCGGCGACGCTCGCGCGTCAAGTAAATCCGTGGGTACTGCTCGTCTGTCGATACGGCGATGAAGGGGTAGCTCTTGTCATCGCGCAGCTGAATGTTGAAGCGCGGTTCGTGGCGCGTGATCAGCGTCTGCTCGGTCAGCAGCGCTTCGGCGTCGGAGCTGAGCAGGATGAAGTCGATCGCTTCGATCGAATCGATCATTCGCACGCCGCCGCGCGTGACCGGAGAGCTGAAGTGACTGCTGACGCGCTTACGCAGCGAGAGCGACTTGCCGACGTAGATCACCTCATCGTCTGCGTTCTTGAACAGATAAACGCCGGGGCCGTCCGGCAGCGCAAGGCGCTGCGCGCGCAGGCGCTCTTCGCGTTCGCTCGTCTGCTTCTTCTCAGCCACTTAGGTGAGGATAAGAGCGCCGGCGCGTATAGGGTGAGCAGATGGCGACAACGGCTTTCCGCACCTGCCCACTATGCGAAGCGACCTGCGGCCTCGAACTAACGATCGAGGACGGCAAAGTAACGAAGGTTCGCGGCGACAAGGACGATGTTCTCAGCCACGGTTTCATCTGCCCCAAGGGCGCCAACATCGGCGCCCTCCACGACGACCCGGACCGTCTGCGTACGCCAATGATGCGCGGCGCCGATGGCGAACTTGCGCCCTGCAGCTGGGATGAAGCATTCGCCTTTATCGACGAGCGATTCAAGGCGATCGACGCCGAGCACGGCCGCCAGGCCTTCGCCGCCTACCTTGGCAACCCGGTCGCCCACTCGCTAAGCGGACTGATCTACGGCCGGCCGATGCTCAAAGCGATCGGCACGCGCAACATCTTCTCCGCCAGCAGCGTCGACCAAGCGCCAAAGCAGGTTGCCTGCGGCCTGATGTTCGGCACCTCGCTCAGCATCTCGATTCCCGACATCGACCGCACCGACTATCTGCTGATTCTTGGCGCCGACCCGCTGGTATCGAACGGTTCGATGATGACGGCGCCGGACTTCCGAGGCCGGATGAAGAAGATCGGCGAGCGCGGCGGCAAGGTCGTTGTGATCGACCCTCGTCGCTCACGGACCGCCGAGGCCGCCGACGAGCATCACTTCATCCGCCCCGGCGGCGACGCGCTGCTCTGCTTCGCGATCGTGAACGCACTCTTCGACGAAGGGCTGGTCGCACCGGGGGATCACCTCGACGGGCTGCTCAGCGGCGTTGAAGAGGTTGAGCAGGCAGCTCAGCCGTTCACACCCGAGGCCGTCGCGGCCAGCTGCGGCATCGAGGCCGAAACGATTCGCCGCATAGCGCGCGAGCTGGCAGCCGCGCCAAGCGCCGCCGTCTACGGGCGGATCGGCACGACAACGCAGCCTTTCGGCACCGTCACAAGCTGGCTGATCGACGTGATCAACACTCTCACCGGCAACCTCGACCGCCCCGGCGGCGTGATGTTCACAAAGCCGCCTGCCGGCTCACCGAACACGCAGGGCGCGGCGGGAAGCGGGCGCGGGATGAAGATCCACCGCTGGGCGACGCGCGCCAGCGGCCGCGGCGAAGTGCTCGGCGAGCTGCCCGTCAACTGCCTTGCCGACGAGATCGAAACACCAGGCGAAGGGCAGATCCGTTCGCTGATAACGATCGGCGGCAACCCGGTTCTTTCAACGCCCAACGGCGACCGTCTGGCGGACGCGCTCGACACGCTCGACTTGATGATCAGCATCGACATCTACCGCAACGAAACTTCGCGCCACGCGCACGTGATTCTGCCTGCGCTCTCGGCGCTCGAGCATTCGCACTTCGACCTCGTCTTCACGATCTTTGCAGTTCGAAATTTCGCCAACTACTCGCCACCGACCTTCGACCCACCGGCCGGGATGCTTGACGAGTGGGAGATTCTGCTGCGGCTGACCGCGATCGCCAGCGGCGCCGGCGCGACCGCCGACATCGCACCGATCGACGACTTCTTTGCACTCGAGCTGGCAGGCCGTGAGACCCGCAGCGAGACTTCACCGGTCTCGGGCCGGGATCCTGCCGAACTGGTTGCCGCAGTCGGAGATCGCGTGGGGCCCGAACGGCTGCTCGACATCATGCTCCGCTGTGGCCCTTACGGCGACGGCTTCGGCGTAGACCCTGACGGCCTGACGCTCGCAAAGCTTGAGGCCAGCCCACACGGGATCGACCTTGGCCCCCTCGAACCGCGGATTCCTGATTCGCTGCGCACCGCCAGCGGACTCGTTGAGCTGGCGCCGCCGGAGATAATCGCCGACGTAGCACGGCTGCGGGCCGAACTGAACGATGCCCCAGCCGACGGGAACGGACTGCTGCTGATCGGGCGCCGTCAGCTTCGCTCAAACAACTCGTGGATGCATAACGTCCCCAAGCTCGTCTCCGGCCCCGAGGGCTGCACCGTGCTCGTC
>CAJBIG010000056.1 GCA_903953065.1 uncultured Solirubrobacterales bacterium | reverse complement strand
TTTCCGCCAACGGTCAAGCATCTGATCGTCCTGCGCGACAACCCGAAAGCGCCGAAGGGGACGCTCGACTGCATTGAGCGGGCGATCGGTGACCGACGCGCCGCAGGCCCGGCATGCGCGCTGCCGCGGTCTGAGGTGCTTGATTCCTATCCCGATATAGCTGCCGTCGCTGCTCGCAGGCTCAACCGCCCCAACGTCGGCGTCGTCGACCTAACCGAGTTCTACTGCGATAAGAAGCTCTGCTACCCGGTCATCGGCGGACTGCTCGTCACCTCCGACACGAGCCATCTGACGCCGGCGTTCAGCAGCACGCTGGCGCCGTACCTGCTGCGTGCGATCGATCGCGGCAGGTGGCTCGAGCGCTAGGCGCACTCTCGACGCCAAGAAGCTCCGCGGCGGCGTTGGGAGAGACAGCAGGACACTAAAGCCCCTGGTCAGAGCTTCTTTTCGCCGGCACCATGTCTTGTGCCCCTGCGCACCGGGACTCTGTACCTGATGTCAGCTTGATGTTCGGTCCGAGCGTAGCCAGTGGGGCCACCCCCTTCTGGTCCAGTGCGGCGGCGCTTTTCAGGCTACTGAGGAAAAATTAGGTCGCCAAGGAAGAACAGCAAAGCGCTTACTCCGAGAACCAGCGGAATTAGAAACAGCGCGCTGCGGTTGGGGCCGCGTATGAGAGACCATCCGGCAACCATGCCGGCGGCCAGCAGTGCCACCAGTGACAAGGCCGCCAAACCATCCGGGAGCAGATCGGAGAAGAAATTCCCGTTGTCGCTGCGCCCCCTGCCGTCGGTCACCAAAAAATAGGCGCCAAAAGCCGCAACCGCAACCAAGTCCAGAGCGAAGGCTGCCCGAAGCAAAATGCTGTGTCGATCTCTTGAGCTCAAGCCAATCATCCTTTCACACGGCCAACTGTCTCCGTGAGCATGCCGCGGAAGACTCGGGCACATGACAGCCGCCTGACGCTTCAAGAGCGGGGCATCCGGAACCACCTTCACCGGTTGCGTGTTGACTCGTGTCGTCTGTTCTGTCGTCTCTCCCGATGGCGAGACCGGGACTCGAACCCGGGACACCACGATTTTCAGTCGTGTGCTCTACCAGCTGAGCTATCTCGCCGCGAATGGCAGGGTATCGCGGCCTGCGCCGAAGCGTCACCGGGGCTGGCCGCTTGCAACTACTGCCCGAGGCGCGGGCCGCGTTCATCACGCGTTAGCTCGTGCGCGCCGCTGCGCTGATCGAGCTCAAGATCGAGCCCTGCCATCACCGCCGCCAGGCCGGAATAGATCGCCACGACAAGCTGCAGCTCGATCACTTCGCGGTCGCTGAGCGCCGCGCGCGCCGCCGCCAACTGATCGTCGGAGGGGCGGCCACGGTCGAGCGTGATCTGCGCGAGCTGAAGGATCGCCTGCTCGTCGTCGCTGAAACTGGCCAGTTCAAGCGCCTCGATAGCGGCGATTTCCTCGTCGCTGATCTCACAGATCTTCGCTACCTCGACGTGCTGAAACCACTCGTATTCGCAGTTCAGCAGCCGCGCGACGAGCAGGATCACAAGTTCGCGCCGGCGCGGCGAGAGCTCGGCGTCGGCCCAAAGGCCACCGGTCAGCGCGATGAACTTCGGGAACGCGTCGTCGGCTATCGAGAGCAGGCGGAAGACGCCGAGGTCGGGGAGCGAAGAGAGCGCGCGCTGCGTCTCGGGCGAGAGCGATTCGGAGTCTGGGAAAGGGATCCGTGCCATCTTGCCGGCGCCTAGCTCGCGCTGCCCAGAGACGGGTAATCGGTGTAGCCCTCGGAGCCGCCGCCGTAGAAGGTGCGAAAGTCGGCCTCCGCGATCGGTGCGCCGCTTCGGATCCGTTCAACCAAGTCCGGGTTGGAGATGAAGCGGCGCCCGTAACAGATCAAGTCGGCGCGGCCTTCGGCGATCGTCTCGTCGGCCAGCTCGAGTGGCCAGTCAACTTGGAAGTTGGAGTTGGCGATCAGCGTTCCGTTCCAGCTCTTGCGTGCGATCTCTACAGACGACCAGCCAGAGTCAGGCGGCGTTTCCATCATGTGCAGGTAGCCAAGGCCGAAAGGGTTCAGCTCGCCGAGCAGATGTGGGTAGAGCGCCCGCGACTCGGTTTCGGAGATGTCGTTGACGTTCTGGTCGGGGCTGAGCCTGATTCCCACGCGCTCTGCTCCGATCCGCTCAGCGACCAGCCGTGCGGTTTCGACAACGAAGCGGCAGCGGTTCTCGATCGCTCCGCCGTACTCATCGCTGCGCAGGTTTGTCACGTCGGAGAGGAACTCGTGCAGCAGGTAGCCGTTGGCGCTGTGCAGTTCGACGCCGTCGAAGCCAGCCTCGAGCGCGTTCTGCGCTCCCTGGGCGAACTGCTCTTGCACAGCCGGGATCTCGCCGGGTTCAAGCGCCCGCGGCTCGTCGAACGGGACCTTCTCGCCGTCGATCCGCGCCTCGCCTTCCGGCCTGACCGCACTCGGCGCGACCGGCCGCCCGCCGCCGGGTGTAATCCGTTCGTGACCGATCCGCCCACCGTGCATCAGTTGGAGGAAGATCCTGCCGCCGGCGCCGTGAACGGCATCGGTTACGAGCCTCCAGCCGGCGATCTGCTCGGCTGTTTCGATCCCCGGCTGGCCCGGGTAGGACTTGCCGGAGGAGTGGGGGAAGGTGCCCTCAGCGATGATCAGGCCGGCGCTCGCTCGCTGCGCGTAATACTCGGCGTTCAGCGGACCCATCACTCCATCGGCGTCTGCGCGCATCCGCGTCAGCGGCGCCATCACAAGGCGGTTTGGTAGTTCAAGATCGCCGAGCACGTAGGGCTCGAAAAGATGGTCGAAAATGGTTTGCTCCGCACTGGTAGTTGGCCTGAGGGAGCTTAGGGATCGCGCCCCCGTCACCGCCTCGCCAGCTCAAGCTCTACTGCTCGCTGCCGCGAAGCGAGCTAGTTGCCGGCCCACTTCTTCAGCTGCGGCAGCGGGTCGATCGGCCGCGTGCCGGGGCTGTCGCGCCAGCCGTTGGGCCAGATCTCGAAGTGGAGGTGGGGCCCGCTCGATGCACCGGTTGAGCCGAGCAGGCAGAGCCGGTCACCGGCGCGGACGCGCTCCCCTGCCTTGACTGCGGCCGAGGCGTACTGGCAGTGCGCGAACATCATGTCCCAACCGTTGTTGGCGCGCATGATGACGTAGCGCCCGGCGCCGTCGGCCT
>CAJBIG010000055.1 GCA_903953065.1 uncultured Solirubrobacterales bacterium | reverse complement strand
TCAAGGGATCGAACCGAACGGCACAAAGATCGAACTTGAAGGCGTCGACGTTCTGATCGTCCGCGACGGATTGATCGTCGAGAACAACGCCTTCGCCGACGGAATGACGATCGCCCGCCAGCTAGGACTGCTGCCACCGGACGGCTCGAAGATGGACGCCGGGATGAAAAGCGCCTTCAACGGCCGCACGAAGTTGATGGCAAAGCTTGGCGCAAGCGCCCCGGAGCAGATCGCCGAAGGCGTCTGGGTGATGCGCGGCGGCTTCCCCGGCAAGACGATGAACGTCTACTTCGTCCGTGACGGCGACGGCGTGCTGCTCTTTGACGCTGGCGTCAAGTCGATGGGCCCGGCGATCGCGATCGCTGGAGCCCAGCTCGGGGGAATCACACGCGTCGTGCTCGGCCACAGCCACGCCGACCACCGTGGCGTCGCACCGCAGCTCGGCGTGCCGGTGCTCTGCCACGCCGACGAAGTGGCCGACGCCGAAGGCGACGCCGGGGAGCACTACTTCGATATCTCGAAGCTCAATGCGCTTGGTCGCGCGCTGCTGCCGAAGCTGCTCGTCAGCTGGGACGGTGGCCCGGTGAAGATCAGCGGCACGCTCGCCGAAGGCGACGAAATCGCAGGCTTCAAAGTGATCCACCTGCCAGGCCACGCGCCGGGGCTGATCGGCCTCTGGCGCGAGTCCGACCGCCTCGCGCTGGTCAGTGACTGCTTCTACACGCTCGATCCGCAGACCGGCTTCAAAGGCCATGCGCGCGTCCCCCACGCGGCCTTTAACTGGGATACGGAGATGGCCCGCCAGTCAATGCTTAAGCTCGCGGCGCTGGCGCCGGCGACCGCTTGGGCAGGCCACACCGAACCGCTGACAGGCGACGTGCGCGGCCAGCTCGAAACCGCCGCCGCGACCACCTGATGGGTCGCCGCTCGCGGCGCCGCTCTCGCGAGCAGGGCTCCGGACCCGCGATGCCCGAGCCGCCCGGTGAGCAGTACCGCTCCGAGGGCGGGATGGTGCTGGAGTTGCGCTGCGTGATGAGTCCGAAAACGCGCGCGCAGTATGCGAAGACTTTTCAGGGCAACATTCTCTCGCAGGAAGACGCATGGCACCGCGCGCTTGAGTTCCTCTTTGAACGGCTCGCGCTGAGCTGGACGATCAACGACGTCGAGACGAGCGGCCAGAGCGACCTGCTGGCGCGGCTGCGCGCCTGCAGCCGCGAGGAACGCGACTTCGTCCGTGTGAGCATTCGCGAACACTGCAGCGAATGGTTCCCGGACGTGAAGGCGCCATGAGAGCCGGCGAGTCAAACGAAGCAGCGGCAGAGCGCGTCGCCGCAGTGATCGACCCGGCGGGGATGGCCGAGCTGCTGGTCGGCTGGTGCCTCGAGGTAGAGGCGCACCAGAAGATCGTGATCCGATCAACTGCGATGGCGGCACCGCTGCTGCTGGAGCTGCAGCGAGCGGTGCTGGCGCGCGAGGCTTGGCCAACGCTCCACGTTGAACTGCCGGGCCAGGCGAGGAATTTCTACGAGAACGCGCGCGACAGCCAGCTTGATGATTTCGATGACGTCGCGATGGCAGAGGCCAAGGAACTGACTGCGGTGCTGGGAATTCAGGCTCCGCACGACGCGCGCGAGCTGGCGGACATCGACCCGTCACGGATCGCACGCGCCGCTCGAGCGCGCAGGCCGCTTCGCGAGAGGACGATGAAGAAGCGCTGGTGCTCAACGCTCTGGCCGACGCCCGCTGGGGCGCAGCTGGCGGGCATGGAGCTTGAGCAGTTCGCCGCTTTCGTTCGCTCAGCGACCTTCCTCGATCGGCCCGACCCGCCTGCCGCTTGGGGCGAACTCGGCGCCTTTCAGGCCGAGCTGATCGATCGGCTCGAAGGCGTTCGTGAGCTGAGGATTGAGGCCGAAGGGACAGATCTAAAGCTCAGCGTGAAAGGACGCAGCTGGGTGAACAGCGACGGACGACGCAACATGCCCAGCGGCGAGATCTTCAGCGGCCCGGTTGAGAGCAGTGCAGAGGGCCGGATCCGCTTCACGATCCCCAGCGCCCCGGCCGGAGTTGAGGTTGACGGCGTCGAGCTGGTCTTCGCTAAGGGTCTGGTCGTCGAGGCGCGCGCCGAGCGCGGCGACGAGTACCTGCAGCAAGCGCTCGCGACAGACGAAGGTGCACGCAGGCTCGGTGAGGTAGGGATCGGAACCAACTTTGGGATCACGCGGCCGGTCGGCTCAATTCTCTTCGACGAGAAGATCGGCGGCACCGTCCACCTGGCGCTCGGCCGCTCCTATCCGGAGACCGGCGGGCGCAACGAAAGTGCGCTTCATTGGGATCTAATCTGCGATCTGCGTGAGGGCGGAAGGCTTACGGCCGACGGCTCGCCGCTGCTCGTTGACGGCCAGTTTGTAGCCCCGGCCTAAAGCAGGTTGGGCGCCGGCGTGTGACCAGAGCGCCGTTTGCCCAGTAGCGTTGGTGTTCTGATGCCCCGCCGCCGCACAAAAATCGTTGCCACGATCGGTCCCGCTTCGACCGACCCCGAAGTGCTGCTGGCGATGGTCAACGCCGGAATGGATGTGGCGCGGCTCAACTTCAGCCACGGCACGCACGAACTTCACGCCGAAACCGCGCGGCTGGTGCGCGAGGCATCGGAGCGCGCAGGGCGCGCAGTGGCAATCCTTCAGGATCTTCCGGGGCCAAAGATCCGCATCGGCCAGATCGAAGGCGGCGAAGTGATGCTTCGTGTCGGAGACAAGGTCACGTTCAGCTGCCACGCCAACGACGAGAAGCCCGGTAACGCCGGCCACCTGACGGTCAACTGGCCGGGGCTGGCGACGGCCGTCGAAGTCGGCGAATCCGTCTACCTCGCCGACGGCTCGGTGCGGCTTCGCGCAAAGGCACTTCGTCCCGACGACCTTGAGTTCGACTGCGAGGTCGAGCTTGGCGGCATCATCGTCTCGCGCCAAGGCCTGAACATTCCCGGCCCGGCCGACGAGCTGCCTTCCGTTCCCGAGGAGGATCTTGCCCACCTGGCAGCAGGGATTGAGATCGGCGTTGACATGGTTGCGCTGAGCTTCGTGCGCAAGCCGGAAGAGGTGGCCGAGCTGCGCGAACACACGCGCGTGCCGCTGATCGCAAAGATTGAGAAGCCGCAGGCCGTCGCCCGCGCCGAGGACATCATCCGCGTCAGCGACGCGATCATGGTGGCTCGCGGCGACCTTGGAATTGAGCTGCCGATCGAGGACGTACCGATGGTCCAAAAGCGGCTGCTCCGCTTGGCTGGAGAGCACGCGCGGGCGTCGATCACGGCAACGCAGATGCTCGATTCGATGGTCCGCTCGGCGCGCCCGACGCGAGCCGAGGTGGCCGACGTTGCCAACGCGATACTTGATGGAACCGACGCCGTGATGCTCTCGCAGGAGACCGCCGTCGGCGCCTACCCCGTGGAAGCTGTGGCGATGATGGATTCGGTCGCGCGGACGACCGAGCGCGAAGCCCCCTACCAACGCTGGAACGAGCAGCGCGTGCGCCGCGACGGCCGCGACCCCGGCTACACGGTTGCCCACAAGGCGGTCGCCGCTTCCAGCGAACTTGAGCTTGACGCGATCGTCGTGCCAACGCTCTCCGGCCGCTCGGCGCGGCTGGTCTCCGCCCACCGCCCGACGGTGCCTATTTTCGCTCTCTCCCCGGGCCGCGAAACCGTTCGCCGCTGCGGCCTGCTGTGGGGCGTTACCGCCGGGCTGCAGCGTCGCCATGAGACAACCGAAGAGCTGATTGCCGATTCGGCGCGGCGCGTCGTCGAGCTCGGTTGGCTGAAGCCGGGGCAGCGCGTGGGAATCACTGCCGGCCTCCCCAGCGGACAGCCTGGAACGACGAGCCTGCTGCAGATCCAAAAACTCGAAGCGCCTGGCGATTTGAGCCAGCGCCGCTGAGACGGGTCACTACACTTTGTATAGTGATACCTGTATCCACCGATTTGAAACGTAAGGAGTAGCGCAATGGCCCTTCCCGAGATCAGCGACAGCAGCTTCCAGGCCGACGTAGTCGAGGCCTCGTCAGAGACCCCCGTTCTGGTTGATTTTTGGGCCCCCTGGTGCGGCCCCTGCAAGATGGTTGGACCGGTTCTCGAGCAGATCGATTCGGAGCGTGATGATGTCCGCGTCGTCAAGCTCAACATCGACGACAACCAGCAGACGGCAGCCAACTTCGGCGTAATGTCGATCCCGACGATGATTCTGTTCAAGAACGGCGCCGCCGCCGCTCAGATCGTCGGCGCGCAGCCAAAGCCGCGGATTGAGCAAGAGCTCAACAACGCACTAAGCGCCTAAGTTCAGGCTTTTTCGAGCTTGATCAGTAGTTCGTGACCGTCGAGCGTGGTCGCTGACGCGCCTTCGAGCGCGTCGGTGACTTCGATCGTCGTCGCAAGCGCCTCGTCGGCGATTAGCTGCTGATACTCACGCGCGGCGACCAACATCGCATCGTCGCCACTTAGCTCGAGCGCGATGCGGTCCTCAACGGCCAGTCCGGCCTCCTTGCGAGCGCTCTGGACGGCGTGGATTACTTCGCGCACAAGGCCGCGCTTGGTTAGCTCGTCGTCGAGCTGGAGGTCGAGCGCTACGGCGTGCGAGCCTTCGCGCTCCAGCTGGTAGCCGCCGAGCGGTGCCATTGCCAGCAGCAGATCGTCTTCGCCGAGCGGGTGCTCGTCGCCGTCGATCACAACGCCTAAGCTTCCGCCCTCGCGCAAGGTTGCCGCCACGTGCGCAGGGTCGAGCGCGGCGACCGCGGCGGCGACCAGCGGCATCTTGTTGCCAAAGCGCGGCCCGAGCGTTCGGTAGTTGGCCTTTACCTCGTAGGAGCCGAGCTCGTCGGCGTTGTCGACGAAGCGCAGCGCCTCAACGTTCAGTTCGTCCTCAACAATGCCGGCCAGCTGAGCGATCGCTTCGCGCTCCGGGCCGGCGGCAACGACGACCGCTTCGCGCAGCGGCTGACGCAACTTGATCTTCGCCTGTCCGCGCGCGGCAAGGCCGAGGCGCACCGTCTCGCGGGCCGTCGCCATCGCCGTCTCAAGACCAAGGTCGCGCGCCGCGCCGGGCTTGGGCCAGTCGCAAAGATGAACCGAAGGCTCGCTGCCGTCGAGGTTGTCGTAGATCTCGTCGGCGATGAAGGGGGTAAAAGGAGCAAGCAGCTTCGAAACCGTGATCAAAGCCTCGCGCAGCGTCGCGATCGCGACCGCGTCGCCCTCCCAGAAGCGCCTGCGCGAGCGCCGCACGTACCAGTTCGAAAGATCGTCAACAAAGGCGGCGATCGCGCGGCCGCCGCTGGTGGCATCGAAGCCGTCGAGCGCTTCGGTTACCTCCTCAACCGTCGCCGCTAGGCGCGAGCGCAGCCAAAGATCAAGTTCCGTCTCTTCGCCTTCTATCTGATTCTCGCCGGCCGCATTCTCGTAAAGCACGAGGAACGAGTAGCTGTTCCAAAGCTGCTTGAGAAAGAGGCGCACGCCATCTCCGACGGCATCGACCGAGAAGCGGTAACCATCCCACGGCTGCTTGGCGGTGAAGAAGTACCAGCGCATCGCGTCGGCTCCGAAGCGGTCGAGGATCTCCCACGGCTCGACGACGTTGCCGATCGACTTGCTCATCTTGCGGTCGTCCTCGTCGCGGATGTGACCGAGGCAGACGACCGCCTCGTAGGAGGACTTGCCAAAGAGCAGCGTTGAGACCGCCAGCAGCGAGTAGAACCAGCCGCGCGTTTGATCTATCGCCTCGCAGATGAAGTCGGCCGGGAAGCGCTGCTCAAACTTCTCTTCGTTCTCGAACGGCGCGTGGTACTGAGCGAACGGCATCGCGCCGGAATCGAACCAAACGTCAACCACCTCGGGGACACGCTGCATCGGTTCGCTGCACTGCGGGCAAGGGAAGTTGACGTCGTCGACGTAGGGACGGTGCGGATCGTCGATCAACACGCCCGAGAGCTCTTCGAGCTGCTCGAACGAGCCGACGCATTCGGCGTGGCCGTTGGCGCAGCGCCAGATCGGCAGCGGCGTACCCCAGTAGCGCTCGCGCGAGATCGCCCAATCGATGTTGCCGCGCAGCCAGTCGCCGAAGCGCCCCTCCTTGATGTGCGGCGGGTGCCAGTCGATCGTCTCGTTGGCGGCCAGCATCTGGTCGCGGATCTGCGAGGTCGCGATGTACCACGATGGCTTGGCGTAGTAGAGCAGCGGCGTTGAGCAGCGCCAGCAGTGCGGATAGGAGTGCTCGTACCTCTCGCTGCGCAGCAGCTTGCCGCGGGCTTTGAGATCAGCGACGAGGTCGGCGTCGCAGTCCTTGACGAAGCGCCCTTCGTAGGGCCCGATCCGCTCGTCGTAGGTGCCGTCAAGGCGGACCGGGTTGACGATTGCGAGCCCGGCCTGCTGTCCGAGTCGGTAATCGTCCTCGCCGAAGGCAACGGCGGTGTGGACTAGGCCGGAGCCGTCTTGGTCGGTCACGAAATCAGCGGCCAGGACGGTGTGACCGCGCTCGCCCCAGTCGGCGGCGGCGATGAAATCGAACGGTGCCTCGTAGCCGGCGCCCTCCAGATCAGAGCCCGGGAATTTGTCCAAGACCTCGGCCTCCTCGCCGAGCACACGACCTACCAGAGCTTCGGCAACGATCATCACGGCGTCGTCACCCGGCAGCTTGGCGCGCACGTAAGTGAGCTTTGGATCAACGGCGACGGCGGCGTTGGAGACCAAAGTCCACGGCGTCGTGGTCCAGACGATCAGCTCGTCGCCGGCCTTCAGCGGAGCTTTCGCTTCGATCAGCGGGAAGCGGACGAAGACGCTGGCGTCGACCACATCCTTGTACCCCTGCGCGACCTCGTGCGAGGAGAGCGAAGTGCCGCAGCGCGGGCAGTAAGGGACGACCTTGTGGCCCTCGTAGAGCATCTCCTTGTCCCAGATCTGCTTCAGCGCCCACCAGACCGACTCGACGTAACCGGAATCGAGCGTGCGGTAAGCGTCATCGAGATCGATCCAAAAACCGATCCTCTCGGTCAGACGATCCCACTCGTCCAGAAATGTGAACACCGAGTCGCGGCACTTCTGGTTGAACTCGGCAATGCCGAACTCTTCGATCTCGGCTTTCGACGAGATTCCCAGCTCCTGCTCGACCGTTATCTCAACCGGAAGTCCGTGGCAGTCCCAGCCGCCTTTGCGCTCTACGTAATGGCCCTGCATCGTTTTGTAGCGCGGGTAGATGTCCTTGAAAACGCGCGCCAGTACGTGGTGCGAGCCGGGCTTACCGTTCGCCGTCGGCGGCCCCTCGTAGAAGACCCACGGCTCGGCGCCCTCGCGGCGGCGCAGAGATTCAGCGAAAACGTCGCGCTCACGCCAGCGCTCGAGAACCTGCTCTTCGAGCTCGGGAAATGAGGCGTTTGGATCTACGGGGCGTGGCAGCGAGGACATCGAGCGCTCCATTCTCGCAAGGCCGCGGCAGATCGGCGGCGCGCGGCGCGCTTCACGCCGCAAGCTTGCGGCAGATCACTGCCAGCGAACGCTTCTCTTCCTCGTTCAAAACGGCGAAGGCGCGTTGCACCCGCTCGCTGTGTTCCGGGAAGCAGCGGTCAACCGTTGCGCGGCCGGAGGGCGTCAGCGCGACCAACACGGTGCGGCGATCAACCGCCATCCGGCTGCGCGTCACGAGGCCGCGAATGACGAGCGTGTCGATCAGCTCGGTTGCGTTGGCCTTCGAGGTTTGGAGGCGGTGGCGGAGCGCGCGCAGCTCCAGCTCGCCGCCGGCGCTGACGAGCACGACAAGCACGAAGAAGCCACTTGCCGACAGCCCCTCGCGCTCAAGATCGCCTGCCAATCGCCGCCGGACGCTCGCTTCGGCGTGAAGCAACGACTCGAGCGCGCGGTGCGCCAGAGGGTCGTCGGGAACGAGAGTCATGCACGCAGGATCTTTCTGCCTCAGGCGGACGGAGCGGGTCTCTCTGCGCCGATCGGCCAGCTGTGGCAGATTTAGCGCTGCGATGACTATCCGTTCAGAGTTGGACCTGACACAGAAGCTCTCACGCAAGGATTACGAGCAGCTGCTGACCGACCGCAGCCGACGGATCGATCAGCTGCGGCTGGCACTCGGTGGAAAGCTTGGCGACGGAAAGATCGGGCCGGGTCTCTTGATCTGCATTGAAGGCTGGGATGCCGCCGGCAAGGGAGGGGCGATTCGCCGCCTCATCGCGCCGCTCGACGCACGCCACGTGCGCGTCGTTCAGTTCGCCGCGCCAACGCCGGACGAGAAGCGCCACTTCTACCTCCAGCGCTTCAGCGAGTGGCTCCCCGGCCTTGGTGGAATGGCCGTCTTCGACCGCACTTGGTACGGCCGCGTGCTGGTCGAGCGGGTTGAGGGGTTCGCGACGACGGAGCAGTGGCAGCGGGCGTACTCTGAGATCGTTGACTACGAGCGCTCACTCAGCCTCGAGGGGCTGATCATCGTCAAGCTGTGGCTTGAAATCTCACCCGCGATGCAGCTCAAGCGCTTTAAGCAGCGCGAAGCCGACCCACTGAAGGCCTGGAAGCTGACCGATGAGGATTGGCGCAACCGCGACCGCTGGGACGACTACTCGGCGGCCGTTGACGAGATGCTCGAGCGAACCAGCACCGACTGGGCGCCCTGGCACGTGATCGCCGCCGAGCAGAAGCGCTTTGCGCGGATTGCAGTGATCGACGCTGTCATCGAGGAGATCGAGCGCGGCTGTGCGACGCACAACTTCGCTCTGCCGCCAGCCTCTGAGATCGGCCTCTAGCCGTCGCTGATGCGACTGCGGCTCTACCACCACGGTGATGGCGCCCGCGTTGCCTACCGAGAGCAGGGAACTGGACCGGCGCTGATCCTCTGGCATTCGGAGCTGCTCAGCTACCGCGAATTTGTGCCGCTGGTCGAGGAGCTTGAGCACCGCTTCCGCGTCGTCCTGCCCGACCTTCCGCTGCACGGCGATTCCGAGGATCGCCCGCACCACCCGTATTCGCTCGATTGGCTTGCCGAAGTGGTCGCCGGTTTCAGCCATGACGTCGGCGGCTCGCGGCCGATAGTCGGCGGCCACGGACTCGGCGTTGAGCTGACGCTGCGTGCAGTCGCGGCCGGCGAGCTACGGCCTTCGAAGCTGATCGTGCTCGCCAACCGGCTTCACCGCGGCGCCAGCGGCGACCGCGAGTGGGCGGCGTGGCTGGCGCTGGCTCGGCTCGGCTCTCTTCCGGGAGTTGACCGCGTGCTGATGCGCGGCGCGCCGTTCGCGCTGCGGCCCGGCCGCGCGCAGCGGCTGAGCGCGCGCGGCAATGCGGAAGCGACCGAGCTTGCGCAACGCTCATTCGCCGATGCTGGTGGCAACAGCAACCTCGCGCGCTCGTGGGCGGTCTTCGCCCGCAGCCGCCCAAACTGCGTTCAGCGCGAGCTGATCGAGGCCTACTCCGAGATGAACTTCCCCGTGCTGCTGCTGTGGCCTGAAGAGGACCCGCGCCACCCGCCGGTAGCGGCCGAGGAGGCGCTTGACCTGCTGCCCGACGCACAACTTCGAATGCTCCCGCGGACCGGCTACCTTGCCGCTTACGACGACCCGGTCGCCGTCGCGCGCGAGATCAGCGCCTTCAGCGGCTGAGATCACGCGCTCAAGACAACTGCCGCTTCGCGAGCTTGGCGAAAAGTCCATCTTGGTCCATTAGCG
>CAJBIG010000054.1 GCA_903953065.1 uncultured Solirubrobacterales bacterium | reverse complement strand
GTCCAAGTAATCGTCCACGGCGCCGAAAGCCTCTTCATCGCACCGAAGGCCTACCAAGAAACCCTGAGTCTGAATCCGATCGTAATCCTCTCCGCCGTGACTGCAGGAACGGCGCTGATGGGCGTGATCGGGGCGATCATCGCCGTGCCGCTGGTGGCCTTCTTCTGGGTCGCTTTCAAAGAGGTGCGGAACCGTCAGGCGGCGACGCCCGCTGCCACAGCCGTCGCCGAAGCCGACAAGCCCGCCGGTTAGCGGCTGCCGGTAACTGCCGAACCGCTCACTGGCAGCAGGCGAAGCCGGAGCGAGCCGACGTTCGCAATGTGGCCCCGTGCCGGGATGCCGACGGCCCTAAACGCGCGGGCGGCAGCAGCAACGTTCTTGACTCGAACGTCGAGCGCTGAGACCGAGTTGCCGCTGCTGCGCTGAAGCTGAACCAGCGGCCCGCCGGGCAGGCGGTAGGTGTCGCTCGCGGAGGGTGACGATGGTGCGAAGAGCTTCTTCCAGGAGCTCGGGTTCTTGGCGTTGATCACGACGCGTGAGACGTTGACGATCCCAGCGCGATTGGGCGGGGCTACGCGGCTCGGACGGCCGTTGGGGAAGTTGTAGACGCAGAACTGGGCGGTGAGCCTGTTGACCTCCGAGTAGGTCGGCAGCTCAACCAGCGTGTAGAGCAGCTCACTACCTGCGCTAATCGGCGTTGGCGGTCCGTGTTTGATGCCGCGCGCGTCAAGCTCGGCCGTCAAACCGGTCAGAGCTGGCGGCTGGAAGGTGACGAACTGGTTGCCCGCGTAATGCGATGTGCCGGCGCCCAGCTCGACGTTGACGTTGCCAAGCCGAACTCCTCCGGACGAGATCGCGCCATAGGAAGCGAACGGCCAAGCCGACGGAAGCTTCAGCGCGATCAGCGAGTTGTAGAGCTTCTGCGCCTTGGTCTCCGTCGTGACCGTCGTGACGTGGTTTAGGTCGGTGACAATGTGCGCCGGGTAAGCGACGCTAGTTGCGCTCGCCGACAGAGCAACGACCACCGCGAGAACCGCTGCCAGGCGCAGCGAACGTGCTGGGCTGTGGGTGAGACGCATCGTCGAAGCTTACCCCCGAGAGGCGCAGCGATGAGGAACTACCGATCACTCGCGCGCCCGAGCATGCGATCATGCCTATGGGCGGTTAGCTCAGCTGGTTAGAGCACCTGCTTTACACGCAGGGGGTCATCGGTTCGAATCCGATACCGCCCACTCTCTCGGCGCTAGGTCAGTCGCCGCCGGTGCCTTCAACGCCGGCGCCGTGGCGGCCTTCGCCGGCTGCGAAGCGGGCCGCTCCGGCGGCGCCTTCGATCACCGTTCCGGTGCCGCGCGCAGCTTCGCGCGCCAATCCTTCTGCCAGTGGCAAGCCTTGCGCCTCAAGCGTTGATTCGCGGTCGGCGATCATCGTCACCCACGGGAAGCCGGCGATCTGCTCGCCAAGCTCCAGTGCTCGCTCCAGCGCCGAGCCGTCGGCGACGCTCTCGTTTACGAGGCCAATCTCCTTCGCTTCGTCAACGTCAATCACGCGGCCCGTAAGTACAAGGTCCATCGCGCGGCCGAGGCCGACGATCCGTGGCAGCCGCTGCGTGCCCCCGTCAATAAGCGGCACGCCGAAGCGCCTCTCGGTGAAGCCGAACCGGGCCGACTGAGCCGCGATCCGCAGGTCGCACCAAAGCGCCAATTCCATTCCCCCGGCAAGGCACCAGCCCTCGATCGCGGCGATCACAGGCTTCGGCGCGGTTAGCCGCGTGAAGCCGAGCGGCCCTTCCTCTGCGGTCAGTCTTGGCGCCAGAGTTTCGATCGCTTTCAGGTCGGCGCCGGCGCAGAAGGCCTCGCTGCCGGCGCCGGTGAGGATCATCACCTTCGCCTCGTCGTCGGCGATCCAACGCTGGTAGGCGGCGGCCAGCGCGTCAGCGGTAGCGCCATCAACGGCGTTGCGCCGCTCCGGCCGGTCGATCGTGATCACGGCGCAGTGGCCATGGAGTTCGTAGCTGACTTGGTCTT
>CAJBIG010000053.1 GCA_903953065.1 uncultured Solirubrobacterales bacterium | reverse complement strand
GCCAGCAGCTGCTGGCGATCAAGCCCGAGGCCGCTGCAGGCGACGCTTCACAGCAGTTCCCGCCGGCGTCATAGGCTGGCGCCATGCTGCTCGTAGTTGACGTAGGCAACACACAGACCCATTTCGGCACCTATGAGGGTGGCGAGCTGGTAGAGCATTGGCGATTTGCCACAGTTCGTGACTCAACCGCCGATGAGATCGGCGCTGCGCTGCGCAACCTCGTCGAGCTACGCGGCGTTGACCTTGAGCAGATCGATTCCTCAATCGTCTCTTCCACCGTTCCCCAGCTCGGGCCGCAGTGGCTTGAGATGACGGAGCGCTACCTCGGCCACGAGATGCTCGTCGTCGGCCCTGGCTTCAAGACCGGGATGCCGCTGCGCTACGACAACCCCCGCGAGATCGGCGCCGACCGGCTCGTCAACGCCGTCGCCGCTTACGAGCGCACGCAAGGAGCCTGCATCGTCGTCGACTTTGGAACCGCGATCACCTACGACCCGGTCTCGGCCGATGGCGAATACCTCGGCGGGATAATCAGTCCTGGCGTTGAAATCTCGGTCGAAGCGCTTGCCAGCCGTGCAGCGAAGCTGCCGAAGGTTGATCTTGAGCCGCCAAGGGCGCTGATCGGCAAGTCGACGATCGAGGCGATTCGCTCCGGCGTGATCTACGGCTTTGCCGCAATGGTCGATGGGATCGTTGGGCGGCTGCTCGAAGAGATGGGCGAGGAGACGGCGACAATCGCCACCGGCGGCCTTGCCCACCACATCGTGCCCTTCACTGAGCGGATCGATGAGATCGACGATCTGCTGACGCTTGAGGGTCTACGGATCCTGTTCGAGCGCAATCAGTGATCGGCTCGCTGAAGCTACGCTTGCGCCGATGACTGCGCCACCTCTAACAGAACCGTTCTCAATCGGCGGCGTTGAAGCCCCCAATCGCGTCGTGCTGGCGCCTCTGGCTGGGATTGGCAACTGGTTTGTCCGCCTTCAGGCCAAACGCTTCGGAGCCGGTCTGACCGTCAGCGAGATGATCTCCAGCTTCGCGATCCATCATCGCAACGAGAAGACGATGCGCGACCTGCTCGTGATTCACCCTGACGAGCGCGACTATCCGGGCCCGATTGCCTTCCAGCTTTTCGGCCAAGACCCCGAGGTGATGCGCTCGGCCGCCGCGACCGCCGCCGAGCACGGCGCCGACATCATCGACCTAAACATGGGTTGCCCGGTGCCGAAGGTGATGAAGAACGGCGCCGGGGCGGCATTGATCTCAGACCCTGCCGTCGCTGTCGAGATCGCACGTGCAGCCGGCGAAGGGAGCGGGCTGCCGGTGACGGTGAAGCTCCGCTCAGGCCAAAAGAACGGCGAAGCCGACGGCTACCAATTGGCGTTGCGGCTGGTCGATGAGGCGGGCGTCGCGGCGATCGCCTTCCACCCGCGCTCGGCTCAGGTCAAGCACAAGGGCTCGCCCGACTACGAACTTGCTGCCAAGCTCGTGAAAGAGCTTCCGGTGCCGGTAATTCTCTCGGGCGGAATGAGCGATACCGAGGCAACGCTGGCAGCGCGCGAGCAGACCGGCGCTGCGGCCGTGATGCTGGCGCGTGGCGCGCTCGGCAACCCGTGGCTCTTCGAGCGAGTGCTGGGTCTGCGCGCCGAGCCACCGGCAGGCGAGGAGATAATCGGCGAGCTGGGCTGGATCATCGACCGCGCCAGCGAACACCTCGGAGAAGAAAGGGCCGCCCGCTACTTGAGGACCTTCTATCCCTGGTATCTCGATCAGCTTGAGCTCGACAAGGCAACACTTGTCGCCTTCCAGCAGAGCGACTCGATCGATCGAGTCCGCGTGATGCTGGCCGAGCTCGAGCCGCAGACCAGCGCTGCGTAATCGGCCGCAGCAGCCGTGATCGACCTGCGTGGACGCTCGCTATACTGCCCGCTCCGCACGCGCCTACACCGTTTCAATTGCGGCAACGGCGCCGGTGACAACTCCCAAAAAAGTGAATTCCGATGACTAAAGAAGTAATTCTCACCCCAGCTGGCCTTAAGCGCCTGCAGAAGGAACTTGAAACGTTGCAGACCGATCGACGCCGCGAGGTTGCCGAGCGGATCCGCGACGCGCGCGAGTTCGGTGAGATCGCAGAGAACTCGGAGTACGACGACGCCAAGAACGAGCAGTCGATGCTTGAGGCTCGGATCGCTCAGCTCGAAGAGCGACTCCGCGACGCACAGGTGATCGACAAGAAGAAGATCTCGACCGACGTAGTTCAAGTCGGCAACGCGGTCCACCTCAAGGACGAGAAGACCGGCAAGACTCAGAAGTTCACGATCGTCGGTTCAGCCGAAGCAAACCCGGCCGAAATGATGCTTTCGAACGAGTCGCCGGTAGGTCGCGCGTTGATCGGCCAGAAGCGCAACGCGGTCGTTTCGGTGCCGGTTCCCAAGGGCGCTGCGCGCAAGCTGAAGATCACGAAGATCGACGTCGGTCTCTAAATCGTCATGATGGCGCTCTAGTGAGCGACCAACCGACAGATCAGCCAAGTGAGCTGCTCGCCGCCCGGCGGGCGAAGTTGGATCGAATCCGCGCCCAGGGCGTGGAGCCGTTCCCGCACGACTTCCCGGGCGTGATCGCGATCGCCGATGCGCAGGCTCCCTGGCAGGAGCTTGAGGCGGGAGAGGAGCGCGACGACGCTTACCGCATCGCCGGCCGCCTCGCCGCTCGGCGCGGCCAAGGCAAGATGGCCTTCCTTGACATCGTCGACCGCAGCGGCCGGATGCAGGTGCAGGCGCGCGCCGACGTGCTTGGCGAAGAGGCGATGGCGCAGCTGGTCGAGTTTGACCTTGGTGATCTGGTCGGAATTGACGGCACGATCTTCTCCAGCCGCAGCGGCGAGCTGACGCTCCGAGTGACCGACTTCACGCTGCTTGCCAAGAGCCTGCGCCCGCCGCCCGACAAGCACCACGGGCTGCAGGACGTTGAGACGCGCTATCGGCGCCGCGAGCTGGACCTGATCGCCAACGAGGATGCGCGCGAGCTCTTCGTCACGCGCGCCAAAATCGTCTCCGAGCTGCGCCGTTCGCTCGACGACGACGGTTTCATCGAGGTCGAGACACCCGTGCTCCAGCCGCTTTATGGCGGCGCCCTCGCGCGGCCGTTCGTGACTCACCACAACACGCTTGACCGCGACCTGTATCTGCGGATCGCAACCGAGCTCTATCTCAAGCGCTGCATCGTCGGCGGCCTTGAGCGCGTCTACGAGCTCGGCAAAGACTTCCGCAACGAGGGGCTCTCGACAAAGCACAACCCTGAGTTCACGATGGTCGAGTGGTACGAGGCTTATGCCGACTACGGCGATGCGATGGATCGCGTTGAGCAGCTTGTGATCGGTATTGCCGCAGCGATCGACTACGACGGCCCGATCGACTTCTCAGCCCCGTGGCCGCGAATCCCGATGGCGCAGGCGATCAAGGATGCGACCGGGATCGACATCACCGAAGCGAGCGAGCGCGATGCGCTGGTCGAAGCGATCAACGCCACCGACAGAGTGAAGCTCGACGTTGAGGATCGCGCATGGCCCACGTTGGTCGATGATCTGCTCAGCAAGTACGTCGAGCCGACGATCACGAACCCGATCTTCATTACCGACTATCCAACCGCTCTCTCGCCGTTTGCCAAAGAGCACCGCAGCCAGGCTGGGCTGGTCGAGCGCTTCGAGGCTTTCTGCGGCGGGATGGAGTTTGCCAACGCTTTCAGCGAGCTCAACGACCCGGACGAGCAGCGTCGCCGCTTTGAGGATCAGGTCCGCCTTGCAGAGGACGGCGAAGAGGAATCGCAGCCTTACGACGAGCTCTTCGTCCAAGCTCTCGAGCAGGGAATGCCGCCGACGGCTGGGGTCGGTTTGGGGATCGATCGCCTAGTGATGTTGATGACAGGGCGCGACTCGATCCGCGAGGTTGTGCTCTTCCCCGCGATGCGTGACTGAGCGCCTTCGCGCCGGCTCGTAGCCCATTGCCCGCTGTTAGAATGCGGTATGTCCGCTTTTCTTAACCGCTCGTTCATCCATTTGGCCGTCAGGGCCGGTAAGTAGGGTGAGAAGCGGATT
>CAJBIG010000052.1 GCA_903953065.1 uncultured Solirubrobacterales bacterium | reverse complement strand
TCCGCTTTGTGATCTCTGAGACGGTCCCGCCCGCCGGCGCAATTGAGCTTGCCGGGAGACCGGACGATGATCTCGAGGCGCTGCAAGTGGCACTCGCTGCAACGCCGCTGGCAGCTCCGGAGCTTGGCGAAGGTGGCGATCGCGAACTCTTGGATCGTCGCGGCGCCGGCGTGGCGGGCGCGCTCGGGGCGTTGGTCGCCGGCGGCGAGAGCGTGGTCGTCGTAAGTGCGTCCGAGCAGCGCCGCCGAGCCCAGCTTTCAGGGCGTATCGGGGGCTTTGCGCTCACGTCGTGGGCGCTCTTGGCTGCCGATCCGTCGATCTTGGACGGTTACACACACGTGGTCGCGCTCGATCCGCCTGCCTCGGCCGCTGCGGAGAATCTGCTGACCGTTGGCCCGCTCGGCAGCTTCGCCCATCAGTTGTGGGGGCCGGCTGAGCTACGCTTCACACTCGATGAGATTGAGCGCAATGCGGATCTACGCGGCTCATTGGCCAGCGTCTACCGGGCCTTACGAGACGGCCCCGATCTGCCGCTGCTCGAACAGTTGCGCAGCGGTGACGAGCTACGTACGCCGCGACAGATGGCGCTCATCGTCCGCGTTCTCGAAGAGCTTGAGCTCGCCCGCTTCGACGGCGCCGCGCTGGGGTTGCTGGCCGAACCGGATGAACGACGCGAACTCGGTGCCTCGCCGGCCTTCGCTGAGAACGCTCGCGCGACCGAGGAGGCCAGCGCATGGCTGAGTCCGATCGCGTCGCTGGCGGCCTAGTCGCATCGGTTCAAGACGCGCCGCCGCCGGCGCCGCTCACCGACGCTGAACGCGAGGCGCTTTCTGAACTCTTCGCCGTAATCGCCGAGCGCGAACCACGCAGTGCGCTTCCGATCGATAAGCAACGCGTGATCGAGGCCTATCGGTTCGCCGGCCATCAGCACCGCGATCAGAGGCGCCGCTCAGGCGAAGAGTTCATCAGCCACCCGGTTAGCGTCGCGACGATCTGCGCCGGGCTCGGGCTCGATACCGAAACGCTCGTGGCGGCGTTGCTCCATGACACGGTTGAGGACACTGCCGTTTCGGTTGACGAGATCAAGCAGATCTTCGGCGCCGAGGTTGCTGCGCTGGTTGATGGCGTCACCAAGCTTGACGCGCTCGCGTTCAAGTCGCGCAACGAGGCGCAGGCTGAGAATTACCGCAAGATGATCGTCGCGATGGCGACCGACATTCGCGTGATTTTGCTCAAGCTCGCCGACCGGCTCCACAACATGCGCACTATCGGCTCGATGCCGAAACAGAAGCAGGTCGAAAAGTCGCGTGAGACGCTCGAGATTTACGCCCCGATCGCTCACAGGCTCGGCGTTCACGCAATCAAGTGGGAGCTCGAAGACCTTGCCTTCGCGGCGCTGCACCCACGGAAGTTCAACGAGATCAAAGGCCTCGTCAACCAGCAGCGAGAGGCGCGAGAGCAATATGTCACCGCGGCCGGAGCAGAGCTGCAGTCGGAGCTTGACGCCTTGGGGATTGAGGCTCAGATCTCAGGGCGGGCAAAACACTTCTATTCGATCTATTCGAAGATGACGAAGAAGGATCGCGAGTTCAACGAGATCTACGACCTGACGGCGATGCGCGTCACGGTCGATTCGGTCAAGGATTGCTACGGCGCCGTCGGCGTAATTCACTCGTTGTGGAAGCCGCTGCCGGGTCGCTTCAAAGACATGATCGCGATGCCGAAGGCGAATCGTTACCAATCGCTCCACACAACCGTCATCGGCCCAGAGGGGCTGCCGCTTGAGATTCAAATCCGCACGCGCGAAATGCACGAGACGGCCGAATACGGCGTCGCTGCGCACTGGTCGTACAAGGATCGCCTTGCCGGCGCCGCGCCGGGCACGCCCGAGGCC
>CAJBIG010000051.1 GCA_903953065.1 uncultured Solirubrobacterales bacterium | reverse complement strand
GGAAGTCCGTTGATCTCCGCAAGGCGCAGCGCTGCGCAGGCCCCGACAAGTGCGATGCAGGCGGCGTTGGTTGCGATCAGCGACGCCGGCAGGAAGCGATTCGGTGCGGCTGGGCGGTCGTCAATGGATGCGCTGAGGATCAGCGTGACCGGTGGCTTTGGTGTCGTGGCAGGCGGCGGGGAGATCACGTTCTGGCTCGCACACGAGCCGGTTAGGCGGCGCAGTGGCGCCAGCCGCGTTCCGTCGATAAGGCTCAGGACAACCGCTACCGCGGCCACAATCAGCCCGATCAGCGGCGCGCCGACGCAGAGCACGCTCGCGAGCACGCCAAGGGCTGCGCAGATCGCCTGCGCGAGCCACCAGCGCGGGTAGGCCCAGAACGGCTGAATCGTAGCCGCGCGACCATCGGCTCGCAGCTGCTCGGCCAGCGCCTCGGCGGCCAGTCGTTCAGCTTCGCTGCATGCGGGCCGAGCTTCCTCGGCTACGAGCGTGGAACTCATACGGCGGGGAGACTAGTGTTCACAGCAAGATGGAAGCCAACAATCTCGCCTACGCAGGGGCCGCCGAGCAGAGCAAGATGATTGCGAGCGGCGCTGCGACAGCGCGCGAAGTCGTCGAGGCGACTTTGGCGCGGATCGATCGCGTCAACCCGGTGATCAACGCATACCGCGTCGTCTTTGCCGATCAGGCGTTGGCTGAGGCTGACCGGATTGACGCCACTGGCGCCGGCGACGGGTCGCAGCCAATGCGCGGCGTGCCAGTTTCAATTAAGGACGACACCGACGTACTTGGCGAGCGCACGGCGTGGGGGAGCCTCGCGACCTCCACGAACCCGGCGCCCCAAGACGGCGACGTCGTCGCGCGGCTGCGCGAGGCCGGCGCGATCATCATTGGAAAGACGAACGTTCCGGAGCTGACGATCTGGCCGTTCACCGAAACATTGGCCTTTGGCGCGACGCGCAACCCTTGGAACATCGACTACGCGACCGGCGGGTCAAGCGGCGGCGCCGGCGCCGCGGCGGCGGCCGGCCTCTGCGGCGTGGCGCACGGCTCCGACGGTGCCGGTTCGGTCCGCATTCCGGCCGCTTTCAACGGGCTCTTCGGGCTAAAGACGCAGCGCGAGCGGATCTCGCTTGGGCCAAATCACTTCGACGGCTGGAACGGAATGACGGTCTATGGGCCGCTAGCCCGAACGGTTGCCGACGCCGCGCTCTTTCTCGACGCAACCGCCGATGGCGGCCCGGACGGCGGCTATCTGGCGGCCCTCGACGTTTCGCCCAAGCCATTGCGAATTGCGATCTCGCTGAAGCCGCCACCGGGCTCACTGACAAAGCTTGGCGCCGAGCAGAGCGCCGCAATCGATGCCACCGCCGCTGCGCTGCGCGAGCTTGGCCACGAGGTCTTTGAGCAGGAGATCGACTACCCCGTGGCCGCTTTCGTCAGCACCGTCGCTCGCTACTTGCGTTCAGTGACCGATGACGCCCGGACGTTGCCGCACCCGGAGCGTCTTGAGCAGCGCACAAAGAACATGGTCCGGCTCGGAGGCCTGATCTCCGACCGCCGCCTCGCTCAGGCTCGCGCCGCCGAACCGGGAGTAGCGGCGCAGGTCAACACGATCTTCGAAAACGCCGATGCCGTCCTGATGCCGGGAACCGCGGCCGCTCCGTTCAAGATCGGGCAGCTCCAAGGGCGCGGCGCGCTCTGGACGCTCAACGCGGCCGCCTCGCGCGTGCCGTGGTACGGGGTTTGGAACGCGATTGGCCAGCCGGCATCGTCGGTGCCTGCCGGTTTCGACTCACATGGTCTGCCTCTTTCGGTTCAGTTCGGCGCTGCCCCGGGCGACGAGCTGACGCTGCTGCGGATAGCCGCTCAGCTTGAGCAGGTTCGGCCGTGGGCGCAGGCCCGCCCGCCGCTTGACGGCTCGGCGCAGTGAGCGGTGCTGAGCTGCTGGCGGTCGCCGAGGAGGCGGCCCGAGCGGCAGCGGCAGAGCTGATTGCCCACCAGGCCGGCGCCCACAGCAGCGTCGAATCGAAGAGCAGCCCAACCGACCCTGTAAGTGCCGCCGACTTGGCCGCCGAAGCGGCGATCCGCACCGTGCTCGCTGCGCGCCGCCCGGACGACGCAATCCTTGGCGAGGAGGGCGATGATACGCCCGGAACGAGCGGGCTGCGCTGGGTTGTAGACCCGCTCGATGGAACCGTCAACTATCTCTACGGGATTCCGCAGTGGTGCGTTTCGGTCGCATGCGAGGGGCAGGTGGGAGTGATCTTCGACCCGCTCAGCGACGACCTCTTCAGCGTCATCGTCGGCGAGCAGCCGCTGCTGAACGGCAAGTCGATCACGGGTTCCAGCTGCGACCAGCTGGAGCGGGCGCTGGTAGCCACCGGCTTTGGCTACGACCCGTTGGTGCGGCTCGGGCAGGGCGCGATCGTCGCGCGGCTGCTCCCCGAGGTGCGCGACATCCGCCGCGGAGGAAGCGCCGCGCTGGACCTCGCTTGGCTCGCTGCCGGCCGCTACGACGCCTACTTTGAACGCGGCGTTCAGGCATGGGACACGGCCGCAGGCCTGCTGATCTGCGAAGGCGCCGGGCTGCAGACGCGGGCGCTGGGCGCCAGTGGCGCACAAGGCTCAGGCGTGCTGGTGGCGCCGGCGGCGATCATCGACGAGCTGTTCGCGCTCGTCGGCGCTGCCTAGCCCTCTAGGCTAAGGGCAATGAGGCACAGCGCCGAAGGTTGGTGGATCGAGGAAGCGGGCGCGCCGTCGCCATGCCCGCCGCTGCACGGTCCGATCGACGCCGACGTCGTGATAGTTGGTGCCGGTTATCTGGGGATGTGGACCGCGTGGAACCTGCTCGCTCGCGACAACGATCTCAACATCGTGATCCTCGAGTCAGGGCTGGCCGGCCACGGCCCCAGCGGCCGCAACGGCGGCTTTGTGAACGGCTACTGGGAATACGTGCCGTCGCTGGCGCAGAGGTTCGGCGCTGAGCGCTCAATCCGCCTCGCCGAGCTGGCCGACGAAGCGATCGTTGCCGTCGGTGAGTTCTGCAAGAGCGAAAAGGTTGACGCCTGGTACAAGGCGGTTGCGCACGTTGAGATCGCCACCTCTCCAAACCAGGACGGCGACTGGCGCGAGGCGATGTGGGGGCTAACCCGACTTGGAATTGACGATGAGATCGTCGAACTGACGCCTGATCAGGTGGCGCAGATCTGCTATTCGCCGGAGTTTCGTGGCGCCGCCTTCAAACCGTTCGGCGCGACCGTTCAACCGGCGCGGCTGGCGTTCGGTCTGCGCGCCGCGCTGCTGGCGCGCGGCGTGAAGCTGTTCGAAGAGAGCCCTGTGACGGAGATTGACCAGCACGGCGACAGCGTCACCGTTCGTACAAGCAGCGGCCGCGTTCACGCCGACTCGGCCGTGCTCGCCGTTAACTGGCGCACGCTGCGCTGGCCAACCTTCGCGCGTGAGCTGAGCGTCGCCTCAAGCCACATGGTGCTGACCGAACCGGTGCCCGATGTGCTCGAGGAGATCGGCTGGGTTGGCGGCGAGGCTCTGAGCGACTGTCGCAAGATGCTGCACTACTTCCGCACCACAAACGACGGCCGAATTGCGTTTGGCTGGGGTGGGGGAAGAGTCGCCAACGGCGCAAAACACGATCCTCGGCTCGATCTGGACCCGGAGGTGGTCGAGCAGACAGCGGCAACGCTGCGCCGCTTCTTCCCGCAGCTCGAAGGGCGCGCCATCACTCACGCTTGGGGCGGTCCGATCGACGTTGCACCCAATTCGCTTCCGATCTACCGCACGAGCGGCGCCGTTCACGCAGGCTGGGGCTTCACTGGCCATGGCGTTGGTCCTTCCAACCTTGGCGGCAGGATTCTCAGCGGCCTTGCTCTCGGCGCCGACGACGAAACTACAAGCTGCCCGCTGGTTGAGCCGAAGGTCAAGTACTTCCCGCCCGAGCCGGCCCGTTCGATCGGCGGCAATCTGATCCGCGCCGCGCTAATCCGCAGCGACGAAATCGACGCGCGTGGCGAGAAGCCCGATCCAATCACGGCTGCGATCACAAAGCTGCCGAAGCTGATCGGCATGAACCTGCCGCGCTGAGCGGCCACCCGTGCTGAAGCGCCTCTTCGCAGCAGCAGTTCTCGTAGCCGCGATCTTCGCGGTGTTGGTAGTGAGCGGGAAGGTCCAGCTCGACCCCTCGCCGCTCAAGATCTCGACCGGCTCGGACTCCTCCAGTGGCAAGCGGAGCGGCAATCGGACAGCCAACGCGACACGCAGCGTGGCGCTGGGTGCGGTGCCGGCGCCGATAACCGAAGCTTCCGGCCTGGCGGCCAGTCGAGATAATTCCCGCGTCGTCTGGACCCACAACGACAGCGGCGGCGCGGCGAACCTTTACGCCCTTGGCAGGCGGGCGGAGCTGAAGGCGACGTTGCCTCTCTCTGGCGCAGCGAACATTGACTGGGAGGACATTGCCTGGGGGCCGGGGCCCGAGGGCGGCGCCGACTGGCTCTACGCCGCCGACGTTGGCGACAACGACGCCGTCCGCAGTTCAATCCGCGTCTACCGAACGGCTGAACCGAACCTCTCGGGCTATTCCGATGGCGCTCTGCTTGCGCCGTCGGCCACAACTTCGGTTGAGCTGACCTATCCGGATGGAGCGCGCGACGCCGAGGCGATCATCGTCGACCCGAAGAGCAACGACCTTTACCTGATCACAAAACGCGAGTCGCGCTCACGGATCTACCGCGCGCGGGCGCCCAGCTTCGCTGGCGAGAGCGTTCAACTCAGCTTCGTCGGTGAGCTTGACTACGGCGGCGTCGTCGCTGCCAGCGCCTGCCCAAATGGGCGCACGGTGCTGGTGAAGCGCTACTTCGCGCTCGACGCCTACAGCGGCTCGTCGGTGGCTGACGCGCTGGCCAGATCACCCTCGCCGCGGCTCTTGGAAGCTGAGCCTCAGGGCGAAGCGATCGCCGCCAACCCTAAGTGCAGCGGCTACTACACGCTCAGCGAAGGAAGCTCACAGCAGCTCATCCGTTACTCGCGCTGAGCCTTAAGTTGAAGTACCCGGGGCGGGAGTCGAACCCGCACATCCTTTCGGACAGGGGTTTTTGAGACCCCCGCGTCTACCATTCCGCCACCCGGGCAGGGCAGTCACATCGTAGGTGCCTGAATGGTCGGTCAGGCGCCGGCCGGC
>CAJBIG010000050.1 GCA_903953065.1 uncultured Solirubrobacterales bacterium | reverse complement strand
GACGAGCGCGACCTGCCGCAGGCTTAGGGCCAGCGACAGGTCTCTCGCGTCGTAGCGCTGCTAGACGGCAGGCGGTGGAGCAGCAACCGAACCGTATGGGTTCGGGCCGTACTTGTTGTCGCCCTCATCTCCGCCGGTCAGCGTGAAGACGAGAATCACAATCAGCCCGATCACTGGCAGCAGATAGATCCAGAACCACCAGCCGGTCCTGTCGGTGTCGTGCAGGCGCCTGACCAGGACAGCGATCGCCGGCAGAATCAGCGCGATCGCAGCGATGATGTAAAGGACGCCAGTCCCGATGATCTGGTCGATAATCGCCGCCGCCACGAGGATCAGCAGCTGGGCCAGCTCAAACCACCAGAACTCAGCCCTCGAGGCACGTCCTTCCCAAACGAAAGATTTCTTAAAACAGACCGATACTGCTTCGCCGAATCCCATTTTCGTGCTCCCCCTGTTGCTTTAAAATGAAGCGTACAGAGCGCAGCGGAGGGCTACAAAGGCGCCAGCTCAAGCCGCCGCTTGAAGGCGCGTTCAAAGAGTTCGCCTTCACGTGAGACAGCCCAGCGTGGAACCTCTGCAGGGCCATCGGCGACCAGTTCGAGCGTCACGCTCCCACCGTTGACCGAGGAGTTGACCTCCTTCACCAGTTGGTCGCGGCTGCGTTCGAGGTCTTCGGCAAGCCGCAGCAGCACGGCGCAGCGGTCGAGCAGCTCTGCGTCGCCGTCCTTCATCAGGCCGGCGAAGGGCCCCAGGCTCGGCATTCCCTTGCGGTGGTAGCGAATGATCTGGCCGATCAGCGCCACTTCGCGCGGCGTGAAGCCAGGCAGCCCGGCGTTTAGAACGAGATAGCGAGAGTGTTTGTGGTGGTCGTCGTAGTCGACGGCGACGCCGATGTCGTGCAGCAGGCAGGCTGCGGCCAGAAGCTCGCGTTCATCTCCGTCGCCGCTGTGCAGCCCGGCTGCGGCCATCTGATCGAAGAGACCGAGTGCGAGCGCAGCGACGTGGCGGGTGTGCGCGGCGTGCGGGTCGTACTGGGCGGCAAGGTTGAGCACGCTGGCGCGGCGAACGTCGTCGAACAGCGGCTCTTCGCGCTCGGCAAGCAGCCGTTCGAAGAAAATTCCTTCGCGCAGTCCCGCTTCGGTTACCTCGAACGCATTGAAGCCGCCCGCGTCGAGCACTTCGGAGATCACGATTGCGCCGGCGAGAATAATGTCGCCGCGTGCCGGCTTCACGCCGGCTACGAAGCCGCGGTCGGCAGGTTTCATCGCTGCGAGCCGCTCGATCAGCTGGTCGAGCTGGCCGCGCTTGATCTTGAAGCCTTGAACTCCAAACTCGGCGATCGCTTCAGCCCGCTGAATTGCCGCCGCGAGGTTGCGAACGGTGCCACCAATGCCGACGATCCGCGGCCCGCCGCTGCCGAGCCAGCCGGCTGACTCGAGCTCGCCTGCAACGTGGCCACGCAGCTTGGCGATCGCTTTCGCCCCGGCCGGCTCGTCGCTGGGCAGGAAGCGCTCGGTCATCCGCACCGCGCCCAGCGGCCACGATTCAAATGTCGTCGCAGCCCGCCCCTCAACTTCGACCAGCTGCATCGAGCCGCCACCTAGGTCAAGCACAGCGCCGCTCTGCAGGTCGGTCGAGTTGATTGCTGCGAGGAAGCCGTAGCGGGCCTCTTCTTCGGGTGAGAGGACGCGGATCGTCAGGCCCAGCTCGTCGCGCGCGCTCGCGAGCACCGCTTCGGCGTTGGGCGCGTCACGAATTGCGCTCGTCGCGACCGCTTCGATCTCCTCTGCGGGCAGCCCCGATGCGGCGCAGAACTGTGCGAAGACGTCGATTGTCGCCAGCGCGCGTTCGAGCCCCTGCTCGGTTAGCTCGCCGCTCTTGCCGCCGCCGGCAAGGATCCTCACCGGTTCATAAATCTCATCGGTCCGCTTCCACCAAGCCCCTAGCGGCGGCTCGGGATCATCGGCGCGCCAGAACGAGCTGAGCCGCCGCTCGCGCGAGGCGGCTCCGGAGTGGGCTTCAAAGACGACAAGACGGAAGGAGTTCGACCCGAGGTCGATCACCGCCAGCCGTGAGTCGCCCTCAGTCGTCACGCTCTATCAGCTCAATCCGGTAGCCGTCTGGGTCGCGCACGAAACAGATCCGTGAGCCGCCTTCGCGGATTGAGTACGGCGGCCGCTCCGGTTCTATTCCCTGCTTGGAGAGCCGTGCCAGCGTCTCGTCGAGGTTTCCGGCAGTAATCGCAATGTGGTTGTAACCGGTTCCAAGCTCATAAGAGTCAACACCGAAGTTGTAGGTCAGCTCCAGCCGCGGCATCTCGCCGTCGCCGGGGAGGTTCATGAAGACGTTGATCGCCTCATCGCGGATTGGCATCCGCGCAACCTCTTCAAATCCGAGCGCGTTGTAGAACGCCACCGACCTGTCGATCTCGCCAATTCGGTAGCAGGTGTGTAGCCACGTCGCCATGCGCGTAGCGTAGCCTGCGCGCATGATCATTGAATCCTCAGAGCTACCCGACTTCCTGACCAACACCTATCTCGTCGGCGAGCCCGGCGGCGCGGCCTTCTTCGTTGACGCCGGCGGCCCGGTTGCGCCACTGATCGACGCCGCAGAGCGCCATGGCATGACGCCAACGCACGTGCTGCTTACCCATCACCACTACGACCACGTCTGCGACCTTGAGGCGCTGCTCGAGGCCTACCCGGGCATTGAGGTTCTGATCCACCCGGCCGAGCGCTCCGAGGTGCCGGCCGCGACCGGCGACCTGATCCCTGGCGAGCCGCTCAGCGTTGGCCCGATCGATATCACGGTGCTTCACACGCCGGGCCACACGGCCGGGATGTGCTCACTGCTGGTGGAAGATCAGCTCTTCACCGGCGACACGCTCTTCAAGGGCTCTGTCGGTGGCGTCCGCGCGCCCGGCTCAACCAGCTACGCCGATCTTCACAGCTCGATCATGGAGACGCTGATGACGCTGCCGCCGGAGACGGTCGTAAATCCCGGTCACTCGGGAGCAACGACGATCGGCGAGGAGTGGGAGGGCAACGGCTTCATCCGCATCTGGCGCGGACTCGACGAAGAGGGAAGCGCGCAGTGCCTGGCGATGGGCGACCCGGCGACTCTGATTCTGCTTGGCGACGACTACGACGGTGGTCACAAGGCTTGGGTCCGCTGGCCCGACGGCAGCGACGACCTCGTGCCCGGCTCGCAGATAGCCGACGCGGCTTAGCGGCGCAGCCGCATCGCCGGAACGAGCCACGCCGCTTCGGCCGTGATCTGCCACGACATCTTCGATGTTCCAGCGACGCGGTCGCGGAAGACGATCGGCACCTCAACGACTTTGAAGCCACGCTCGATCGCACGGTAGGTCAGTTCGATCTGGAAGGCGTAGCCGCGCGCAGTCACCGATGGCAGGTCGATCGCTCGCAGCACATCGGCGCGGAAACACTTGAAGCCGCCGGTCAGGTCATTGACCGGAAGGCTGAGAATTATCCGCGCGTAAAGAGAGCCGCCGCGGCTGATCAGGCGGCGGCTTGCACTCCAGTTCTCGATTCCGCCGCCTGGCACGTAGCGCGAGCCAAGCGCCAAATCGGCTCCGTCGTCACGGACGGCGCCAAGCAGCCGCGCAAGGTCGGACGGGCTGTGCGAGAAGTCGCTGTCCATCTCCATAACGAAGCCTGCGCCGCTGCTGAGCGCGTGCTCAAAACCGGCCAGGTATGCGGGCCCAAGACCTTCGCGGCTGGTGCGGTGGAGTACCTCGACTTCGCTGCGTTCACTTGCCAACCGGTCGCCGATCCGGCCGGTGCCGTCGGGGGAGTCGTCGTCAACGATCAGGATCCGAAAGCCGTTCGGTGAGCAGCTCTCCAGCGTCTGCGCCGAAGCGGTCACGATCGCTTCGATGTTCTCCGCTTCGTTGTAGGTAGGCAGGATCAGCCAGGGCAGTTCGGTCATCGGCAAGAGCGAGGGTAGATCAAGAGCTCAGCCGAGCAGGCGCGCGAGCAGCCGGTCGCTGACGATTCCTTGTATTGCGGCGAAGCTGTAGGGCTCAAGAAGATCCCCGGCACGCGCGGCGTAATCGGGTAGCGGATCATCGAGCGCGGTGCGAATCGCGCCCGCCAGATCGTCGCCGACGAGCCGCGCGTCAAGCTCGCGCGCCAGCGCCAGCGCTTCATATCCGCCAGCAGCCTCAGTCGTAACCAGTTGGCAGCCATCGGCCAGCGCTTCGAGCTGGGCTATCCCGTAATCCTCTCGGCGGGGAGCGCAAACGAAGAGTTTTGAGCGACCAAGCAGCTCCCGGTACTGCTCTGGCGCGAGCTTGCCAACCAGCTCAACGCCGGGCCCCGGGTCGGGCAGCCGGTTGCGTTCGAGCCCGGCCACGACCAGCCGTTCGTCATTACGCCGCGCCTGGTGCCATGCCGCCAGTACGCGACCGAGACCCTTCTTTTCAGGGTCCGAGGCGTAGGTGATCGCTGCGACCTGCCGCTCCGTCTGCGGGCGCGGCGAGCCGCTCGCGGCAACCGGGATCGGAATGATGACGGCGTCGGCGCCGGCGGCCGGGGAGGCGGCCAGCGCGGCCGCTGAGGTTGGGATCAACAGCGGCGCCTCGGCCAGTCGGCGCCGCTCCAACGGCCGCTGCCAGATGCCGTCGTGGCCGGGGCGGTTTTCGGCCGAGCTTGCGTCGAAACGGATCGCCCCCGGCCGCGGCCACAGCAGCGCCGCTGTTGTAGTCGAGTAGACGATCGCGCGCGGTGCTGTGGCCTTTAGCGCGCTGCGCGCAGCGGCTGCGCTGGCTCGCGCCCAAAGCAGGTCGGTAAGCGCGAGCGTTCGAACTTGGCGCTGCGGCGCGGCGCGCGCGATCTGAACCGTTGCACCCGCGCCGCGCAGCAGCGTCGCGAAGGCCTCGTCCGAGGCGCGCAGCCCGGTCGTCGATCCGAGCGAAACGAGCAGTATGTCGGTGGAGCTCACGTTGCCTTCCATGGTTCCGGGCCGCTGTCGCGCCGCAGCCCCGGCGTGCGGACAAGCTTGATTGGCTGGATCGGCGAGCCGGAAGCGACAAAGAAGGTCACGCCGTCACGATCTTCGATCGCAGTCACTGCGCGATCCTGGTGGCGCCATGAGAGCGCCCAAATCACCATGAAGCCGGCTGCGATCGCTGCGATTTGGGGCAGGAAGAAAGAGAAGATCGCCGACACCAGCGCCGCCAGCAGCAGCGGCCACAGGCGGCTCAGGAGCATCCGCCCAACGTTCAGCTCCGGCAGCATCGTTGTGCTCTGAGCTTCGCGCAGAGCACGGGCGATCGACGGACTGGCTTCCAGCCGTCGCCCAAGCCAAGCGCCTATCAGCGCCGCAGCGACCCACCAGCCGGCGGCGATGAGCACCAACAGGCTGTCGTCTAATGCGTTCGCTTGGACGACCGTGATTACGGCCAGCGCCGTCGCCGAGGCCGCGCTGAGTAGGACCGTCGTCTTGAGCAGATCGACGTAGCGCATGATCAGTCGGCCAGTGCCGAGAGAAGCGAGCTCACGCCTTCGGTTCCGTCGACCAGCAGGTCGGCCTCGGCCAGCAGCTCGCTCGGTGTTTGCTCGGAACGGACGCCGACGCAGAGAACCTCCTTCAGCCGTCCTTCGTGTTGAAGCGCGCGCAGCGCGCGGAAGGCGTCAAGGTCGGTGCGGTCATCGCCGACGTAGAGAGCGTTGTCAACGTCGACTCCATCGAGCAGCGCGTGGACGGCGTCCGCCTTGTTGCTCGTGACCGGCGCGCGCAGCTCGATCACGCTGCGTCCGCGGTGGATTAGTAGTCCCTGACCTTTGGCCTGCTCGGCGATCTGCTCGGCAACAGCCTCTGCCGCGGCCTCATCGTCGAGTCCGCGCCAGTGAAGCGCGACGATCGGCCCCTTGTCTTCAATCCGCAGCCCACTCTCCTCGCGCAGTTCGGGGAAGGCGTGGAGCGCTGCGGCATGGACGCGATCTGTCCAGGCTTCGGCCTCGGCGTTGACGGTTGGCTCGTGCGCGCCGCGCGGCAGCAGCTCAAGACCGTGGTTGCCGGAGTAGGGGATCGAACCGATGCCAACGATTCGCCGCGCCTCCTTGGCTTGGCGGCCGCTGACGCAGCCGATGAGGCCGTAGATCATCTGACTGTCGATCAAAAGGCGGCGCGTCAGTTCAGGAACGCTCGAGGTCTGCGGATCGCGCACGATCGGCGCCAGTGTGCCGTCGACATCGAACAGCAGCGCGGTTCGCGCAGGCTCGTCAGTCAGTGGCGCAATAGCGCTGGCAAATGAGGAGGCGGGTGGCATCGAACCTATTATGAACGGGTGCCCTCGACGCGCATCTCCCAGCTTGTAGTTCTCGGGCTCGCGACGGGCATTTTCAGCGGTCTCTTCGGAGTCGGCGGCGGCATTGTGCTGGTGCCGTTGCTGGTGCTTTGGATCGGTTTCGATGAGCGCCGCGCGGCCGCTACTTCGCTGCTGGCGATCGTAATCGCCGCCAGCGCCGGCGCCGCGACTCAGCTGATCTACGGCAACGTCGATCTCGTCGCAGCTCTGACGGTCGGTATCCCTGCGGTTGGAGGCGTACTGATAGGCACTTGGCTTCAGCAGCGAATCCCGGTTGCCATGGTGCAGCTGCTGTTTTCAGTCATGCTCGTAGGCGTAGCTGTATTGGTGGCCTTTCAGTGATCGCGCTGGCAATCATCATCGGTGTCGCTGCCGGTGTTCTCTCCGGCCTCTTTGGCATTGGCGGCGGAATCCTCTTGGTGCCGGCGCTGGCGCTGGTGCTGGGCCTCGACCACGTTGAAGCCGAAGCGACCTCGCTCCTGGCAATCATCCCGGTCGCCGCCGTTGGCGCTTGGCGCCAGAAGAGTTACGGCAATCTTGATGTGCGATCGGGGCTAACGATCGGGGCCTTTGCGGCCGTGGCGGCTGTCGCCGGAGTGGCGCTCGTAAATGTGTTGCCGGTCGAACTTGTCCGTTATGCCTTTGCCGTATTGATGCTTTACGTCGCTTGGCGGATGGCTTCCTCGGCGATCAAGCAGCTTCGTGCAGGCGCTGATCCCGCTCTTCCTGACGGCCAGTAGGTAATCGATACGGGTAGCAATCGAGCTTCAATCGGCTACCGTTGAAGCGTGCCACCAATGATCTGGGAAGAGCGGCCGGATGGGCTTCGCGCCCCGGCAATGGTCTGCGCCTTTGGGGGCTGGAACGATGCCGCCGAAGCTGCGACTGCAGCGGTCAGCTTCCTTGCTTCCTCGCTCGACGCTTACCGCTTCGCACACATCGACCCTGAAGAGTTCTACGACTTCCAAGCCACGCGGCCGCAGATCAGTCTCGTTGAGGGTGAAGCGCGCGAGATCACTTGGCCGATGGTTGAGATCTGGGCGGCGAAGGCGCCGCGAGCCCCACGCGACCTGATTCTGCTGACCGGCCCTGAACCTTCGATGCGCTGGAACACGCTCTGCGAAAGCGTCGTTGATCTGGCCGAGGCGATGAACGTACAGATGGCGGTTTCGCTCGGCGCGCTTCTGGCCGACGTGCCCCACACGCGGCCGGTGCCGATGGTCGGGGTCACAAGCGACGAGGAGCTGGCCGAGCGCGTTGGTCTCTCGCCAACAACTTATGAAGGGCCGACCGGAATAACCGGCGTGCTCCACAGCGCCTTCCAGGAGTCGGGCATTCCGTCGGCCAGTCTCTGGGCAAGCGTTCCCCACTATGTTGCAGCCGCCCCCAACCCGAAAGCGTCGCTCGCGCTGGTGCGCAAGCTTGAGTCGCTGGTCGGGGTCAGCTTCGATGCAACCGAACTTGAGCGCGCGGCATCTGATTACGAACGCCGCGTCAGCAGCGCCGTCGCCGGCGACGACGACGTACGCCAGTTCGTTGAGCGGCTCGAGCAGGCAAGCGACGCTGAGGCGCCTGAGAGCGAGGGCGAGGAAGTGCCGTCAGGCGACGTTCTCGCGCGCGAATTTCAGCGCTTCCTCAACCAGCGCGGCGACGACGCTTAGAGCTCTGCCGCCGGGCAGGCAATCCTGAAGTCGCAGTAGCCGCAGGCCGTCAGGCTCGGCGTCGGCTCAAAGCCTTGGCCGCTGATCGCAGCGGCAACCTCGTTTACGGTCTCGGCGATCCAGTCGCGGTCAATCTCAGCTGCGGGGACGGGAATCTTCTCGTCGTCGAGCACGTAGTGGTAGCTCTGCAGCTCCGATTCCACCTGCCACGCCTCGCGCGAGGCAACCGCGTAAAGCGAGAGCTGAATGTCTTCACGCAGGTCGGCCGCCGTGCGCGGCTTGCCGGTCTTGTAATCGATCAGCTCGTAGCCGCCCCCGGGCAACAGGTCGACGCGGTCAACGCGGCCACGGAGCGTGT
>CAJBIG010000049.1 GCA_903953065.1 uncultured Solirubrobacterales bacterium | reverse complement strand
GATCTGGCGCGATAGTTGATCGTGCGGCCCTCGAACGTCTTACCTGCCTTCAAGTCCTTGACGAGTTGCCGGATCGTGGCAGGGTCAGTAGCTGCACCCTGAAGAAATTTCGGGTCTTTGCCGAGAACGTCCTTGGCCTTGTAGCCGGTCAGCTTCTCAAATGCCTTATTCACGTAGATGATCTCGTTCTTACTACCAGCGCTTGTGATCATCACCGAGTCGAAGCTCGCATCTGCAATGGCCTTGAGGCCACTTTTCATCTCCATTGTTTCCCTTTCGATGTATCCCGTGGGACAGGTTCAATGTAGGTACGGAGCACACGCACCAAAACGGCCACTCGACACGTAATCAATCTCGATCAACGTCCTGTGCCCGCAGCAGCAAGTCGGGAGCGAAGATCTACCCGAGCCCTTGGGTTAGATCGGCACCTAGTTTCTCTCCGCCCGGGCTCAGTCGGCGATTGCGACGCCAGGGCGATTGATCACGGTCAGGCTGATCGACGCCTTTGCCGAGACGCTATTGACGTCGGTGAGCTGAACTGTCAGCGGGAAGACTCCGTTCTCGGGGAACGCCAATGTGACCCGACCAACGGTTGTTGTGTGATCCCAGCGCCCGTCGCCGTTGAGATCCCAGCGGTAACGCTTGATCGCGCGCTTTGCCGTTGATGCGTTCTTGACCGTCAGCGTCACCGGCTCAGTCCGATAAACCGTGTCGCTCGGGGCAGTCAACACGGGAACCGGCGGGTTTTGCGCGGCGACGCGAATGAAGCCGCTGGCGCTCTTGACGAGGCGCAACCGGCGCAGCAAGGCGTCACCAGTGTTGCCCTCAATCGTTGTGACAAGGCCGTTCGGCTGGATACTTTCAACGATCCCGATGTGCTGGGGAAAGGCGATCAAGTCGCCGGGCTGAGGAACCGTTCGCCAGAGCCCTGTCTTGCGGCCCCAATCGCGCAGGCGCGGAACCCAGCCGTCACCAAGCCCATCCCAGCCGATCGGCACGCCGGCCTGCTTCGTGACCCAAGAGGTGAAGTAGGCGCACCATGGCGCCGGGTAGTACCGCAGTGGCGCTTGAGTGGCGAGTCCGTACATCTTGATCCTCGCACCCTTGTTCGAGCCTTTCGGGATCTCACGAACGCCAAGCGCAAGCTCCTGCTGAGCGATTGCGACGATCCGCTGAGCCGTCGTTTGACTGCTCGCCTGAGCCTGCGCCGAGGCGGCAAGGAGGGCGCACGAAAGAATCACGCCGCTGACTACAGATAGAAAACGTGCCACTGCTGTTGGATTGTAATGCCCCGGCTATTCAAATGGCGCAGGTAACCGACCACGCAGAAGCTGTTGCGTTCCAGCGACTCAGTCGACGAGCTGCCGCGTCTTCGGGAGACCGTTGAGCGTTTCGCCGCCGTCCGCAGTGACGAGCATCAGGTCCTCTATCCGCACGCCGTAACTCCCTGCGACGTAGATCCCTGGTTCGACAGTCACGACCATGCCCTCTTCCAGCGGAGCATCTCCGTGGCGCGAGAGCCGCGGCGCCTCGTGCACGTCAAGGCCAACGCCGTGCCCGAGCCCGTGGCCAAAATTCTCTGCGAAACCGGCATCGTCGATTATCTGCCTTGCAACAGCGTCGACTTCACGCCCGGTAGGCCCAGGCCGGACGGCGGCCGCGGCCGCTTGCTGAGCCTCGAGGACGACGTCGTAGGCGCGAGCCCCAGCCTCGTCGACCTCGCCGGTGAAATAGGTCCGTGTGCAGTCGGAGCAGTAGCCATCGAGCCTTGCCCCCCAGTCAATCGTCACCATCTGGCCCTGCTTGATCGCTACGTCGCGCGGCTCGGCGTGCGGCAGCGCTCCGTGCGCGCCTGCCGCGACAATCGGCGAGAAGCTCAGTTCCTGCGCGCCGAGCCTGCGGATCGCGGATTCCAGCAGCAGCGCGACCTCTAGTTCGGTTCGTCCGATCAACCCGCCGGCGAGGAGTTCGAGCATCGCGGCATCGGCGAGCTGCGCTGCGGCGCGAATCTTCTCAACCTCGGCTGCGCTCTTGATCGCGCGTAAGCCCTCCACGCTGCCGTTCAGCGGCCGCAACTCGGCGGAGCCATCGAACGCCTTCTCCAGCGCGGCAAGCTGCGCCACAGTGATGTGAGTGTCGTCGTAGCCGATGCTGCCATAGGCGGATCCGCCGTCGTCAGGCACAGGAAATGCCTCAGCAAGTCCGGCGCCGAGCAGATCGCTGCGCACGATCTCCACCTGCCAGACGCTTGGCGCCTGAGCTGCGGCCTGCTCGGTGTATCGAAAATCGGTGACCAGCATTGCCGGATTGCGGCCTGGCTCGGCCGGGCAGAGCGCAACCGCGTTGCTGCCGGTGAATCCGGTCAGCCAGCGGACGTTTAGCGGCGCCGAGACGAGGAGCCAGTCAAGCCCGGCGGCGGCGGCCTTCTCGGCCAACCGTTCGACGCGCTCGCCCACTAGTTCGCCGCGGAGCTCAGCTGGTCGCGCAGTGCTTCGAGCGCGGGACGGTAGCCATCAACGCCCTGGCCGCTGACGGTCGTTAGGCAGATGTCACTGATCACGGAGATGCGGCGAAACTCTTCGCGATTTTGGATCTCGCTTAGGTGCACCTCGACAGCTGGCAGTGCGGCAATCTCGAGCGCGTCGCGGATCGCGTAGGAGTAGTGCGTCCAAGCGCCCGGGTTGATGATGATTCCGTCGGCCGTGTCACTGACGCGGTGGAGATGCTCAACCAGATCGCCTTCGAAGTTGGTTTGGAAGAACTGGGCTGAAAG
>CAJBIG010000048.1 GCA_903953065.1 uncultured Solirubrobacterales bacterium | reverse complement strand
GGAGGATCGGATCTTCCGCATCGACCACTTCCTCGGCAAGACGCCGGTTGAGAACATTCTCTTCTTCCGCTTTGCCAACACCTTCCTTGAGCCGGTCTGGAACCGCGACCATGTTCGCCAGATTCAGATCACGATGGCTGAGGACTTTGACGTTGCTGACCGCGGCTCGTTCTACGACGCTGTTGGCACGATCCGCGACGTAATCGAGAACCACCTCTTCCAGGTCTTGACGCTGGTCGCAATGGATCCATTCAGCGGTCATGGCGACGCGGCTCTGCGTGAAGAGAAAGCACGCTTCCTGCGCGGAGTACGGACGATGAAGCCGAAGGACATTGTCCGCGGCCAGTACACCGGCTACCGCAAGACGAAGGGCGTTGACCCGAAGTCGACGACCGAGACCTACACGGCGATGAAACTGCACATCGACACCTGGCGATGGGCCGATGTGCCGGTCTTGATCCGCGCCGGCAAGTGCCTGCCGGTGACGGCGACCGAAATTGTCGTCGAGCTGAAGACGCCGCCGGAGAAGCTTTTTCCAAAGGATCACCCGCGCGGCAACCGGATCCGCTTCCAGATCAACCCCCAGGTTGTCGTCGCGATCGAAGTCCAGTCGCGCAAGCCGACCGTCGACACCTTCGAGGTCGAGGACATCGAGCTAGCTGCCGTGCGCCAAGACGCCCACCAGATCCCGCCCTATCAGCGGCTTCTCTCAGCGGCGCTCGAAGGCGATCACGACCTCTTTGCGACGCAGGGAACGATCGATGAGGCATGGCGAATTGTTGATCCAATTCTTGGCAACGCGACGCCGATTTACCCTTACAAGCGCGGCTCATGGGGCCCGAAGGAAGCAGATAGCTTGGCGCCTGCCTCCGGCTGGATTCCGCCGCACATGCACGACCAACCGTCCAAATAACAGCGGTCTAAGGAGCAGAACAGCGATGAAAGCGACACAAGCCCTCCACGAAGCGGGCCAGAGCCTCTGGCTAGACAACATCACGCGAACGCTGCTCGACGAGGGCACACTGGCGAACTACATCGCCGAGCTGAGCGTCACCGGTCTGACCTCAAACCCGACGATCTTCGAGAAGGCGATCACCGGCGGCGACAGCTACGACGAACAGGTCCACGGCTTCCACGGAAGCGACATGACCGATGAGCAGGTCTTCTTCGAGGCTGCGATTTCTGATCTCCAGCGCGCCGCCGATCTGTTCGGCGACATTCACGCGCGGACCGACAACCTCGATGGCTTCGTCTCGCTTGAGGTTTCGCCCGAGCTGGCCTATGACACCGACGCAACGGTCGCTCAGGCAAAGGAGCTGCACGCCAAAGTTGATCGCTCCAACGTCTTCATCAAGATCCCAGGCACGCCCGAGGGGCTGCCGGCGATCAGTGCAGCGATCCACGCCGGCATTCCAGTCAACGTGACGCTGCTCTTCAACAGCGCCCACGCGCTGGCCGCCGCCGACGCCTATTACACCGGCCTTGAGCGCCGCGTCGCCGACGGCCTCTCACCAAACATCCAGTCGGTCGCCTCGCTCTTCATGAGCCGCTGGGACGTTGCCGTTGCCGACCAGGTGCCCAGCAACCTGAAGGACAAGCTCGGGCTCGCGATCGGTGGCCGCGCCTATCGCGACTACCGCGACCTGCTCGCCTCGGAGCGCGTTCAGGCGCTGATGAACGAGGGCGCGCGGCCGCAGCGGCTGCTCTGGGCCAGCACCGGCACGAAAGACCCGGAGGCCTCCGATGTGCTCTACATCGCTGGGCTTGCCGCTCCTTACACCGTCAACACGATGCCCGAGCAAACGCTGCTCGATTACGGCGACCACGGCCCTACGCCGGTCGTCGTGATGGACCCAGACGGTGGCGACTGCGAAGCCGTCCTCAGCGAGTTCGAGGCCGCCGGAGTTGACCTTGACGCGCTCGCTGCGAAGCTTCAAAGCGATGGCGCGAGCTCATTCGTCAACTCTTGGACGACGTTGATCGAAGCGATCAACACAAAGCGTTCAGCGCTCGCAGCGGAGTAGCGGGAATGGAAATCAAGCAGACACGTCTCGACGAGCTGCCCTCGTGGGCTGCGCTCAAAGCCAACGCCGCCGAGCTCAAAGGTCAGAGCCTGGCCTCGATGTTCGACGCCGACGCCGATCGCGCCGACGAGATGTCAGTCGACTTTGACGGCTACCACTACGACTACTCGAAGCAGCTCGCCAGCCCGGAGACAATCAAGCTGCTGATCGCCTGCGCCCGTGAGGCGGGGATCGAAGAGCGAATCAAGGCGATGTTTGCCGGCGAGGCAATCAACGTTTCCGAGGACCGCTCGGTGCTGCATCTGGCGCTGCGCGCGCCCAAGGGTGACGAGATCATCGTCGACGGCGTCAACGTCGTCGATCAGGTCCACGAGGTCTTGGACCGAATGGGCGACTTCACCGACAAGATCCGCTCCGGAGAGTGGAAGGGCGCTACCGGCAAGCCGATCCGCAACGTTGTCAATATCGGCATCGGCGGCTCGCACCTCGGCCCCGAAATGGCGACGATCGCGCTCTCGCACTACAGCGACCGCGAGATGAAGTTCCGTTTCGTTTCCAACGTCGATGGCAGCGACTTCGCTGAGAAGACGCTCGACCTCGACCCTGAGGAGACGCTCTTCATCATCGTCTCGAAGACATTCGTGACGCTCGAAACTCTCACCAACGCCGGCACGGCGCGAGACTGGATCGTCGATGCGCTCGGAGAAGATTCGGTCGAGCATCACTTCGTCGCCGTCTCAACCAACGCTGAGGGCGTTGCCAAATTCGGCATCAACACCGACAACATGTTCGGCTTCTGGGACTGGGTTGGCGGCCGCTATTCGATGGACAGCTCGGTCGGGCTCACGATCATGTGCGCGATCGGCCGCGAGAACTTCGCCGACATGTTGGCCGGCTTTAACGCCGTCGATGAGCACCTGCGCAGCGCCCCGCTGGAAGAGAACATGCCGGTCCTGATGGGCCTCGTCGGCGTTTGGAATCGAAACCTGCTGAACCTTCCGACGGTCGCGATTCTTCCCTATGTAGCCGAGATGGCACGCTTCCCGGCCTACTTGCAGCAGCTTGAAATGGAGTCGAACGGCAAGCACGTGATGCTTAACGGTGATCAGGTCGGCTGGGATACCGCGGCCGTCTTCTGGGGCGAGCCCGGCACCAACGGCCAGCACGCCTTCTACCAGATGATTCATCAGGGGACGGAGATTGTGCCGACCGAGTTCATCGGCTTCTGCGATCCGATCTACCCGCTCGGCGACCACCACGACCTGCTGATGGCGAACATGTTCGCTCAGGCTGAAGCGTTGGCCTTTGGCCGCGACGCCGACACGCTACGCGCCGCCGGCAGCCCCGAAGCGCAGATTTCGGCCCGCATCTGCCTTGGCGACCGGCCATCAACGACGCTGTTGATCGACGGTCAGCTAACGCCGCGCGCGCTCGGCACGCTGGTCGCGCTCTACGAGCACCGCGCCTTCACCGAAGGCGTGCTCTGGGGAATCGATTCGTTCGACCAGTGGGGCGTCGAGCTCGGCAAGGTGCTCGCCGGAACGCTCGCCGACCAGCTCATGGATGCCGATAAGCCTGATCTCCAGCACGACAGCTCAACCAACTCCCTGGCGCGCCGCTACCGCGCTTCGCAGAAGCGCCCGGTTTAGGGGTTAATCGCCGAGCGGCTGGCCGACGCTGCCCGCCGCAGAGCGGTGGCCTGCCTGCGTGCTGCGGAAGGCGGCCGCGAAGCTGCCCTGCTCGGCAATCCGTTCGGCTGTCGCGTCGTCTAGCTCGGCGGCAATCCCGGCGGTGCCGCGATCAACGAGGCTGCCGATCATCCCGCGCAGGAAGAAGATCGGAGTGATCCAGCGTGGTGCGACGACGCGCCGCGCTCGTGCGCGGATGCCGGTGGCGAGGAGTTGGCCGACCTTCTCAACGCTGACGATCCCCTTCAGCGGGCCGGGCATCTCACTGCGAAGCTCGCCGATGCGGCCCATCTCGCGCTCGGCGCCCTCAACCATGTCGGTGCCGACGAACCAGAAGTAGGAGACGCCAACGTCAACGCCGAGGTGCGCAACCTCGCCGCGCAGCACGTTCATCAGATGTTCAAGCGCCGCCTTGCTGGAGGCGTAGGCGCCGAATCCGATTGCCGGCATCAGCGCCGAAGCTGAGGCGTTGGCGATGATGTATCCGCGTCGCTCGATCACGTAAGGCAGCGCCGCGTGAATCAGGCGCCAGTTGCCAATCAAGTTGACGTTGACGATTGCCGCCAGCACATCGGGGTCGAGCAGCCTCAGCGAGCCGCCGCCGCCTATCCCCGCGTTTGAGAAGACGACGTCGATCCCGCCAGCCTCGGCGACGACATGCGCAATTGCAGCGTCAACCTGAGCCTGGTCGGTGATGTCGCACACGGCTGTGATCGCGTCAGGGCCGCAGCGCGCCGCAGCCTGCTCCAGCGCAGCGGGATCGAGATCAAGCAGCGCGATTCGGTGATCGACCGCCAGCCTTCGGGCGGTCGCAAATCCAATTCCGCGAGCGCCTCCGCTGATCAGCGCGACCGGCTTGGCCACAGTAATTAAAGCTCGCTGCCGGGAATGCGATGCTGCTCAAGGTAGGCGTCGTTCTCTTGCTTCTCGACGTACACGCCGGCGCCCGCGATGACCAGCAGAACGGTCACGATCGCCGGGAAGAGGACGAAGAAGACGCCGATCAAGCCGATGTCGATCGCCAGCGCGTTACTGATTGCGAGCACCATATTGGCGACAATAGCGCACCGCTCCGCCGCGATGGCTTGCCGCTAGGGTTGCCTCAATGAACCGAGTTGGCGCGCTGGTGTACGACCGCTTCCTGATGGGCGCAAGCCAGCAGGCCGGCTTGGCCGATAAGCGCCGTGAGGCCTTGGCTGCGGCGAGCGGTGAGGTGCTCGAAATTGGCGCAGGAACAGGCCTCAACCTCGCCGCCTACCCGCGCGAGGGGATCACACGCTTGGTCTGCACTGAGCCCAATGCCGCAATGAGCCACCAGCTTGAGGCGCGCAGCGCAGAAGCGCCGGTAGAGGTCGAAGTCGTAGCGGCCAGCGCCGAGCAGCTGCCGTTCGAGGATTCCAGCTTCGACTTTGTAACTGGGACGCTGGTGCTTTGCGAGGCCAGCAGCCCGCCAGCGGCGCTGGCTGAGATCGCCCGCGTGCTGCGCCCGGGAGGCCATTATCTTTTCCTCGAACACGTGCGCAGCGCCGACCACGACCACGCCCGGATGCAGGATCGCTGGGCGCCGATCTGGCGCCGAGTTTCAGGCGGCTGCAACTGCAACCGTGACACGCTGGCAACGATCAAAGCCTCGCCTCTGACGGTCGAAGAGGCCCACGTTGGGCGCTTCCCCAAGGCACCGGGGATCGTCAAACCGCTGCTGATCGGCAGCGCCGTGCTGTCCGCCTCCTAAGGCTGGAAGATCGGCCCCCGAGCTTCTCCTACCTCATTGGTAGGATTAAGCAATGATCTTCACGACGAAAGCTGAATATGGTGTGCGGCTGTTGGTCGAGCTTGGCCGCCAGCCAAATGATTCACCTGTTTCGCTGAAAGCGATCGCCGAGAACGAAGAGCTCCCTCTTGCCTATCTTGAACGGATCGTCGCGCTGCTAAAGCGCGCCGGTCTGGTCGAGAGCACGCGTGGCGCACACGGCGGCTACCGCCTTGCCCGTGACCCCGAGAGCGTGACGATGGACGAAGTCGTATTGGCGCTCGAGGGCGCTGTCGCGCCGATGTCCTGCTTTGTCGATGAAACCGACGATGCCCGCGTTCTCTGCTCTCACGTTGACGACGGCGAAGCCTGCGCAACGAAGTTCCTTTGGCTGCGCGTTCAAGGCGGCGTAACAGAGGCGCTGCGCCGCACCACGCTGGCCGAACTTGTGGCCTTTTCGGCCAAGCAGAACGTAGCCCAATCACCCGTAACGCTGGGCAGCGCTCTGCCGCTGCACAGCGCCGCTTAACAGTTCAAACCACTAAGTACGACCGGAGACCATGCCCGAACTAGAGATCAGCAATCTGCACGTAAGCGCCGGCGAGAAGGAGATCCTCAAGGGGGTCAACCTGACCGTCGAGGCCGGAGAAGTCCATGCCCTGATGGGGCCCAACGGATCCGGCAAGAGCACGCTCGCCAATGTGATCATGGGCAACCCGGCGCTCGACGTAACCGAAGGGAAGATCGTCTTCCGCGGTGAGGACATCACCGAGGCCTCGCCCGATGAGCGCTCACGGCTCGGGCTTTTCATGGCCTTCCAGTACCCGGTCGCAATCCCCGGCGTCACCGTCACAAAGTACCTGCGGATGGTCATCAACGCCCACCGTCAGGCGCGTGGCGAAGATGAGATTTCGCTCAAAGAGTTCCGCCAGGTCGTTGAGGAAGCGATGGAGATGACCGAGGTCAAACGCGAGTTTTCGAAGCGCTACCTCAACGACGGTTTCTCCGGCGGCGAGAAGAAGCGGCTTGAGATCCTCCAGATGGCTCTGCAGAAGCCGAACGTGGCGATCCTCGACGAGACCGATTCAGGGCTCGACATTGACGCTCTCAACATCGTCGCCGAAGGCGTCAACACGGTCAGCGCGCAGAGCGGCATGGGCGTGCTGATCATCACCCACTATCAGCGGATCCTTCACCTTGTGAAGCCGGGTCGAGTTTCGATCATCTCCGACGGCAAGATCGTCAAAGAGGGCGGCCCTGAGCTCGTCGACCAGCTTGAGAGCGAAGGCTACGGCTGGATCACCGGCGACAGCGAACTCGCGGAGCCGGCGTCGGCCTGATGGCGACTGCCTCGCAAACCGCGCTGGCGCTCGACTTTCCAATTCTGGAGCGGGAGGGGCTGGTCTATCTCGACAGCGCCGCGACCTCGCAGAAGCCGCGCGTCGTTTTGGACGCGCTCGAAGACTTCCTCGCTCATCACAACGCCAATGTTCACCGCGGCGTTTATCCGCTGGCGATTGACGCCGACACCCGCTTCAGCGCTGCGCGCGCTCAGATCGCGGCCTTCGTCGGCGCCCAGCCGTCAGAGACGATCATCACGAAGAATGCGACCGAAGCGATCAACCTCGTGCGCTATTCGTGGGGGCCTGGGAACGTTGGTCCCGGCGACGCAATCGTCCTGACCGAGGCCGAGCATCACTCGAACATTGTCCCTTGGCAGCAGCTCTGTAGCCAAGTTGGCGCCGAGCTGCGCTGGCTCGAAGTCGACGATCAAGGAATGATCAGCCTCGACCAGCTCGACGGTTTCCTTGCCGACGGCCGCGTCAAGATGGTCGCCGCAACCCACGTTTCAAACGTCCTTGGAACGATCAACCCCGTCGAAGAGATCGTCCTTCGTGCCCGCGCCGCAGGGGCCACGAGCTTGATTGACGGCAGCCAGGCGGTGCCGCAAATGCCCGTCGATGTTGATCGCATCGGCGCCGACTTCTACGTCTGGACCGGCCACAAGGTCTACGGCCCTACCGGCATTGGTTTGCTCCACGGCCGCCGAGAGCTGCTCGAAGCGATGCCGCCTTTCCTGACTGGTGGCGACATGATCAAGACCGTCTCGTTCGACGAGACCAGCTTCAACGAACTGCCGTTCAAGTTCGAGGCCGGCACGCCACCGATCGCCGAAACCGTCGGGCTTGGCGCAGCGGTCGGCTTCCTTGCGGAGCTTGGAATCGACCGCGTCCGCGCCCACGAGCAGGCAATCACGGAGTACGCGCTGGCCGCACTCCAAGAGGTTCCCGGCTTGACGATTCAAGGCCCATCCCGTGCCGAGCAGCGCGGCGGGCTCGTCAGCTTCACGCTCGACTGCACTCACCCGCACGACGTCGCCGAGATTCTTGGCCGCGACCAGGTTTGCGTCCGCGCCGGCCATCACTGCACGCAGCCGCTGATGAAGAAGCTCGGCGTTGGCGCAACGACGCGCGCATCTTTTGCGGTTCACACGTCGACCGATGACATTGACGCCCTGGTTGACAGCCTTGGCAACGTAATCGAGATCTTCGGAGACTGATCGTGGACGACGCCCTCTACCGCGAAGAGATTCTCGAGCACTACAAGCGCCCGCACAACTTCGGGCCGATGGAGGATCCCGACCGCGAATCCTTCGACACCAATCCGCTCTGCGGCGACGAGCTGCGCGTGATGCTCAAGGTCGACGACAACGACGTCGTCGAAGAGGTCCGCTTCGAAGGGCATGGCTGCGCAATCAGTCAGGCGTCGGCATCGATGATCTCCGACGAGATCAAGGGGATGAAGCTCGATGATCTCGCGCGGCTCGACCGCAGCGCGATCCTCGACCTGCTCGGCATCGACATCTCGGCAACGCGGATGAAGTGCGCGCTGCTTTCGCTGAAGGTGCTCAAGAGCGCTGCGATCGGCACGCTCGCCGACTGGGAGCCTGATACCGCCGACGCCGCCCGCAGCGGCGGAGGGCCGCAGCTGTGACTTCCCTGCTCGAGGTCTGCGCCGTCGATGAACTTCAGCCCGGCAGCTGCCGGATCGTGGAGTGGGACGGCGACCAGATCGGCGTCTTCAACTGCGATGGAGAGATCCTCGCAATGGAGGACCGCTGCTCGCATGACGGCGCGCCGCTCGCGGAGGGCGTTCTCGATCCCGACAGCTGCACGATCGAATGCCCGCGCCACGGCGCGATCTTTGACCTGCGAACCGGCATCCCAACGACTCTTCCCGCGTATATCCCTGTAGACACATTTCCCGTTGTGGTTGAAGACGGGCTAATCAAGATCGAGGTTGACTGAACATGGCTACTCCAGACCAGACACGCGTCCCGCTGACCAGCGAAGAAGAGGGCCTAAAGGACCTCAACGCCGACTACACCGAGCGCTACGGCTTTCACGACGCCGAGAACTATCTCTTCAAGGCTCCCAAGGGCCTGACGCGCGAACTGGTCGAGAAGATCTCGGAGTTCAAGAACGAGCCGCAGTGGATGCGCGAGTTCCGTCTTAAGTCGCTCGATCACTTCCTCGCCCGCGAGATGCCCACTTGGGGCTCGCCGATGCTGGCCGAAGTTGACTTCGACAACATTCACTACTTCGTGCGCGCTTCCGAAAAGCCCGAGCGCTCGTGGGATGACGTCCCCGACGACGTAAAGAAGACCTTCGATCGGCTTGGAATTCCCGAGGCCGAGCGCAGTTTCCTCGCCGGTGTTGGCGCGCAGTACGAGTCAGAGGTCGTCTACCACCAGGTCAACAAGGATCTTGAGGACCAGGGCGTGATCTTCCTCGACATGGATTCCGCGCTCCGCGACCACGAGGACCTGGTGCGCGAATATTTCGCGACGATCATCCCCGCCAATGACAACAAGCTGGCCTCGCTCAACAGCGCGGTCTGGTCGGGCGGCTCTTTCGTCTACGTGCCTCCCGGAGTTCAGGTTGAGATGCCGCTGCAGGCCTACTTCCGGATCAACACCGAGAACATGGGTCAGTTCGAACGGACGATCATCATCGCCGACGAGGGTTCATACGTTCATTACGTCGAGGGCTGCACGGCTCCGACATACTCGAGCGACTCGCTCCACTCGGCTGTTGTTGAGCTGATCGCCAAGCCTGGCGCCCGGATCCGTTACACGACGGTTCAGAACTGGTCGCAGAACGTCTTCAACTTGGTCACCAAGCGAGCCGTCGCTGAGAAGGACGCGACGGTTGAGTGGGTCGACTGCAACCTCGGTTCGAAGCTGACGATGAAGTACCCGAGCGTCTACCTGATGGGCGAGCGGGCCCACGGCGAGATCCTCTCAATCGCGTTCGCCGGCAAGGGCCAGCATCAGGATGCGGGCGGCAAGATCGTCCACGTCGCGCCGAACACAACCTCGAACATCTTCGCCAAGTCGATTTCGAAGGACGGCGGGCGCTCAAGCTACCGCGGCCTGCTCGAGGTCGCCAAGGGAGCCGGCGGCTCAAAGTCGAAGGTTGTCTGCGACGCGCTGCTGCTCGATGAGGAGAGCCGCTCCGACACCTACCCGACGATCCGCATCGGCGAGGACGACGTTGACGTCGGCCACGAGGCGACGGTTTCGAAGGTCGGCGACGAGCAGCTCTTCTACCTGATGAGCCACGGAATCTCCGAGGAGGAGGCCGGCAAGCTGATCGTCAACGGCTTCATCGAGCCGATTGTCAAGGAACTGCCGATGGAGTACGCGGTTGAGATGAACCGCCTGATCGAGCTGCAGATGGAAGGCTCGATCGGATGACTCAGGCCGTCGTCGAACCACCGTTCCTCGCCGACCGCCGCGCCGCTGCTGCGGCGGCGCTCGATGCGCTCGAGCTGCCGAACTTCCGCGGCGTCCCCGGCTGGGAATTCACGCCGATCGAGGGGCTCGAGCTCGATTCGTTCGCTCCGGCTCCCGCCGGCGATGAGCAGAACGCCACGCCGCTGCTGGAGATAACCGCCGAAGCTGCGATTCGCGCCACCGCTGAAGATCCCGGCCCCGGCGCGCCAGTAGTGATGCCTCTGGCTCTCGCTGCCGAGCGCTACGCGGAGGTTGTTGAAAAGCACCTCGGGAGCGTCGTTTCCGATGCCGGGAGCCCGTTCGTGGCTCGCAATGAGGCGCTCTGGAGCGATGGCCTCCTCGTTTACATCCCGAAGGGTGTCGAGGTCAGCCAGCCGATCATCGTCAACACCGTTCACGAAGTTGCCGGAAGCGCGCTGCATTGGCGCCTGCTGGTAGTCCTCGAGGAGGGTGCGAAGGCGGAAATCTGGCACCAGACGCTCTCTGCCGACGAGGAGGCTGAAGGGCTCGTCAACGGTGTTGTTGAGCTGGTCGTTGGCGCCGGCGCGAATCTACGTTTCGTTGACGCGCAGGCCTTGAGCGAAAGCAGCTGGGTCTTTGGTTCCCAGCGCGCCGTGATTGAGCGCGACGGGGCTCTCGACTGGATCACTCTCGGCTTTGGCTCAGCCAACGGCAAGATCTTCCTTGAGACAAAGCTCGCCGGCCCCGGCGCAGATGCGCGTGTTACAGGCGCCTACGCAACCCGCGACCGTCAGCACCTCGACTTCGACACGTTGCAGGAGCACGCCGCCCCGGATACAACCTCCGATCTGGCCTTCCGCG
>CAJBIG010000047.1 GCA_903953065.1 uncultured Solirubrobacterales bacterium | reverse complement strand
GGGCCGAGCACAACAACGCGGCCACCGGTCATGTACTCGCAGCCATGGTCGCCGACGCCTTCGACAACAGCGCTGGCGCCCGAATTGCGGACCGCGAAGCGCTCGCCTGCAAGGCCCCGGAAGAAAGCCCGCCCGTCGGTTGCGCCGTAGAGCACCGTGTTGCCGGCAATTACGTTGTCTTCGGCCGGGAAATCAACCGAATCGAGCGGCGCGACCGAGAAGATCCCTCCGGAAAGACCCTTGCCGGTGTAGTCGTTGGCGTCGCCACGCAGCGTCATCGTGACGCCCGGTGCCAGCCAGCCGGCGAAGCTCTGGCCGGCCGAGCCTTCCAGCGCGATCTCAACCGTCCCCTCGGGTAGTCCGTCAGGGCCATGTACTTCGGCGATGCGGCTGGAAAGCAGCCCGCCGACGCAGCGGTTGACGTTACGCACGGCGTGCTCAATCGTGACCTTCTCGCCGCGCTCAATCGCGGGCTCGGCACGCTTGATCAGCTCCCAGTCGATTGCGCTCGCGAGGACCTCCGGTGGCGGGCCGACTCGGTGGAGCGGTGCACCAGGCTCGAGCTCGACGCGATGGAGCAGATGGCTCATGTCGACGCCGGCCGTCTTCCAGTGTTCGATCGCTTCATCGGCTTCAAGCAGTTCGGTGTGGCCGATCATCTCGTTGAGCGAGCGCATTCCCAGCGAAGCCATCAGCTCGCGCAACTCCTCAGCTACGAAGAAGAAGAAGTTGACGACGTGCTCAGGCGTTCCCTTGAAACGTTTGCGCAGCTCAGGGTCTTGCGTTGCGATGCCGACCGGGCAGGTGTTGAGGTGGCAGGCGCGCATCATGATGCAGCCGGTTGCGATCAGTGGTGCGGTTGAGAAGCCGTATTCATCAGCGCCCAAGATCGCGGCGATCGCAACGTCGCGGCCGGTCTTCAGCTGGCCATCGGTTTGGACCGTAATCCGCGAGCGCAGGTCGTTGAGGCAGAGCGTCTGCTGCGTCTCTGCAAGGCCAATCTCCCACGGCACACCGGCCGAGTGAACCGAACTGAGCGGCGAGGCGCCGGTGCCGCCGTCGTGGCCGGCGATCAGCACGTGGTCGGCATTGGCCTTGGCTACGCCCGAGGCGACGGTTCCGACGCCAACCTCGGATACGAGCTTGACCGAAACCTGCGCCTTCGGGTTGGCGCAACGAAGATCGTAGATCAGCTGCTTGAGGTCCTCGATTGAGTAGATATCGTGGTGCGGCGGCGGCGAGATCAAACCGACACCCGGCGTTGTGTGACGGACCCAGCCGATGTACTTGTCGACCTTGTGCCCGGGGAGCTGGCCGCCCTCGCCGGGCTTTGCCCCCTGCGCCATCTTGATCTGAATCTGGTCGGCATTGACGAGGTAGTGGATCGTCACGCCAAAGCGGCCTGAAGCGACCTGCTTGATCGAGGAGCGGCGCAGGTCGCCGTTTACGTCGGGCTGGAAGCGGCGCGGGTCCTCTCCCCCCTCACCGGTGTTTGAACGGCCACCGAGGCGGTTCATTGCGATCGCCAGCGTTTCGTGCGATTCGGTTGAGATCGAACCGAGCGACATCGCGCCGGTCGCGAAGCGCTTCACGATCTCCTTCGCGGGCTCGACCTCGTCGAGCGGGATCGCCGTCAGGTCGTCACGGAATTTCAGCAGCCCACGCAGCGTCGCGCGCTGCGTCGCCTCCTCGTTGCAGAGGCGCGCGTACTCGTCGTAGCGGCTCTGCGCGTCGCCCTCTTCAGGCGTGATGCGCACCGCCTGCTGCAGCGCCGAGATCGTTTCCGGGTTCCACATGTGCTGCTCGCCGTCGCGGCGCCAAGCGTAGATTCCACCGACCGGGAGGAGATCGTCGTCGCGCTCGCCGGAGAGCGGCCAAGCGCGGGCGTGGCGCGTCAATGCTTCGGCGCCGAGAACATCGAGGCCGATGCCGCCGATCCGCGAGGCGGTGCCGGTGAAGTGGCGGTCTACCAGCTGCTGCTCAAGCCCCACGGCCTCGAAGATCTGCGCGCCGCAGTAAGACTGAATCGTCGAGATCCCCATCTTCGAGATCGTCTTCAGGAGGCCCTTGCCGAGTGCCTTGACGACGTTCCGTTCAGCTTCGCTCGGGTCGCTTACGCCTTCCACTTGCCCGGCAGCGGCCATCTCGGCGGCGCTGTCGAGCAGCAGATACGGGTTGATGGCGCTAACGCCGTAACCGATCAGCGTCGCGAAGTGATGAACCTCGCGCGGCTCGCCGCTCTCGAGCACCAACCCTGCCTGGAGCCGGTTTCCAATTCGCACCAAGTGGTGGTGGACTGCGGCGACGGCCAGCAGTGACGGGATTGCAGCCCGCCCCGGGCCGACGCGGCGGTCGGAGAGAATCAGTACCGAAGCGCCAGCGGTGATCGCATCGTGGGCTTCGTCGCAAAGATTGGCCAGCCGCGTGCTGAGGCCGTCGGAGCCCTCGATGGTCGGCCAGGTGATGTCGAGCGTGTGGGCACGGAAGATGTCGCGCTCGACGTTGCGCAGCGTCTCGAGCTCCTGGTTGCGCAGAATCGGCTGGTTCATCACGAGCTGGTGCGCGGCTTCCGGTGATTCGCCAAGCAGGTTCGATTCGGCGCCGACAGAGGTCGCCAGCGACATCACGATCGATTCGCGGATCGGGTCGATCGGCGGGTTCGTGACCTGAGCGAAGAGCTGTTTGAAGTAGGAGAAGAGCGGCGGCGCGCAGTCGGACATCACTGCCAGCGCGGCGTCATTACCCATCGAACCGATCGGCTCCTGCCCCGTCTGCGCCATCGGCCCGATCAGCACCTTGAGGTCCTCTTGGCTGTAGCCGAAGGCCTGACGACGGATGTGGCTTGGGAGCACCCCGGTCATCGTCACATGCGCGGTTTCGAGGTCATCGAAGTGGACGCAGTTGTCGTTGAACCATTGCTCGTAAGGACGAGCACCTGCAACCTCCTGCTTGACCTCCTCGTCCTCGATGATTCTTCCCTGCTCAAGGTCTACGAGGAAGATCTTGCCCGGCTGCAGCCGCCCGAGGCGCTTCACATTCTGCGGATCGATTGCCAGCATCCCGGACTCCGAGCCGAGCACGACGAGGCCGTCCTTGGTCTCGACCCAGCGGCCGGGGCGAAGGCCGTTGCGGTCCAGCGTCGCGCCAACAACGCGGCCGTCGGTGAAGCAGACCGAAGCTGGCCCGTCCCACGGCTCCATCAGGCAGGAATGGAACGCATAGAAGCCCTTTAGTGCCGGTGAGAGATCCGCCCGGTCGCGGTAGGCCTCAGGGATCATCATCATCGCCGAGTGCGGCAGCGAGCGGCCGGCGAGCATCAAGAGTTCGAGCACGTTGTCGAAGGTTGCTGAATCCGAGCCGCCGGGCCGGACGATCGGCATCACCTTCTGCAGGTCGGGGCCGAACAGCTCACTGGCGAGCGAGCTTTCGCGGGCGCGCATCCAGTTGATGTTGCCCATCAAGGTGTTGATCTCGCCGTTGTGGGCGATCACGCGGAACGGGTGTGCAAGCTCCCAGCTGGGGAATGTGTTGGTCGAGAAGCGCGAGTGGACGAGCGCCAATGCCGAGGCGAAGTTCTCGTCGCTTAGGTCGGGGTAGAACTCGGCGACTTGGCTCGACATCAGCATGCCCTTGTAGACGCATGTGCGCGAGGAGAAGCTCGGCGAGTAAAAGTCGGGGCCGGCGGCCAGTTCGACGATCCGGCGGATCACGTAGCACTTGCGCTCGAAGGCATCTTGATCGCGGTCGAAGCCAGGGCCGGCCGCGATGATCGCTTGGCTGATGTGCGGCCGCGAGCGGTTAGCTGTCTCGCCGACGTGATCTTCGTTGACCGGCACGTCGCGCCAGCCGAGGAAGATCTGTCCTTCAATCCGAGTGTTCAGCTCAACCAACTGCTGCAGCTTGCGGCGGCGCTCGGGATCGCGCGGCAGAAAGCAGACACCGACCGCGTACTGGCCGGCGTCAGGCAGCTCAAACTCAAGCACTCCGCGCAGGAATGCGTCAGGAATCTGAACGAGGATTCCTGCGCCGTCGCCGCTGTTTACGTCGGCGCCTTCGCCGCCACGATGTTCGAGATTGTCGAGTGCCTCAAGCGCCTGCTCGATTACCCTGTGCGACGGGATGTTGTCGAGCTTGGCGACCATCGCCACGCCACAGGCATCGTGCTCATTGGCGGGGTTGTAGAGGCCTTGAGGCCCTGGGCGTTTGATCATCGTCATTGCTCTATTTCGCTGCGGGCAGGAGGCTCTGCGCCAGCCCCCGCAGCGAACCAATGATTCTAGTGGCAGAAAGGGGTTCAGAGGGCTCTGACTGCGCCCGGATGCGACCGTCCCACAATGGGCGCCTGCTACTTGCGGCTGGTCTCGCCTTCGCTGTGAGAGCAGAGCCCGGCGGCATTTTTCACCGAGCGACCGGGACAGCCGGTGCAAAGGCCGCTATGGGGCCTATCGCTAACCGGAAATTCAGAGCCGGTTAGCTTCCGTGCCGCCGCTTCAAGCCTCGAAACGATCTGCGGCTCTTGGGAGGCCTCAAATATGACCGATACGCGCTCGTCTGGACGTTCCAGGAATGAGTAAACAACTTCGACCTCGCTTGCTCCGCGGCGCAGCGCGGAGAGAGCGTAGGCGTCGCGCTGGAGCGAGTAGCGATTCTCAACCTTGACCGCCAAATCCTCGTTCGCCCCGACCCTGTCGGTCTTGTAATCAACAACAAGAAAGCGGCCGGATCCAAGTTCGGCGAGTACGTCAATCGTTCCGATCAACACAGGCAGCGTCTGATCCTTACTAACAATTTCAAGAGCAAAGTTCGACTCTTTCTCAACCTTCTCGGCTTCCTCTAGCTCGCGCCAAAGATCACAGGCAACGAAAACCTCGAGCATCTGCTGTTGCTCGACCAGAGAGCTTCTGTCGCTCATCGCACCGTCGACGCCGCGGGCAAGCGCCTCGATCGAATCGAGGCTTGGAATCTCCTCCGGTTCCTTGAAAGTAAGCGTTTCAAGCAGCCTGTGCGTCAGCGTCCCGCGCGCTCTTGCTCCACGTGAGTCATCGGCGTACCCATCACCCTCACGCTGCGGTAACCCGACCACCCGCTCCAGATACCAGCGATAGCCGCACTCATCAAAGCGTGAGAGCTGGGAATAGCTGATTGTTGGCGGCACGCTCGGGGCACTGCCCCCTCCAGTCGGCGGCGAAACCGCGCCTACTGGCGAGTCGCGATTAGAGCCCAATGAATCCTCCTCACGCGGCTGCTCGAAGAGTTCGTCGGAGCGATCGGGTCGGCTGACGATCAATTTCAGCTTGCCCTCGTGGCCGTCCCCCTCGACAGTCACTACTTGGTCGCCGTCCTGATTGAGCAGCTCGGTAGCTGTGGTGCCAAGCAGACCCGGAACCATCCAGGTAAGGCTGCCTGCCTTGCATTCAATTGTCTCTTCACTCCACGGACCCGAAGGCTTTGCCTCACCGGACAGGATCAGCAGCCGTTCAGCGCGCGTCATTCCCACATGGATCATGCGCCGGCTCTCATAGTGCTGCTTCTCTTTTGCTCTTTCGAGCAACTCATCGAAGGGCCCAATAACGCCCTTCTTGCCCTCCGTTCCCGCTGATTTGAGCGAGCATGCAACGAGACCGCCTTCAACGCGAACGAGGGCGTCGCCATTGGGTTCTCCGCTGCCTAGCCGTGGGACAACGACAAATGGAAACTCCAACCCCTTGGCGGCATGGATCGTCATCAACCGCACAGGCCCCTGCGGGTCGGGTTTGCCGTCAACGTCAAGTGCGCCGCCGACCGGAGCGTCCGTCTCGCCTCGCTTCGCCTCAGCAGCTTTGTCGGCCCATTCCAAGAAGTCACGGAGGCTGCCACCGTGGCGGCGATCCCAGCTATGGGCGATCGCCGAGAGCTGTCGCAAGTTTGCAAGCTTCTGATCCCCGCCAGAGTGCGATAGGAGTATCTCCTCATAGAGGCTATCTGCGGCGATCTTGTCGATTAGCGCGCCAACTCGGCCTTGGCCAATGAATCTGTTCCAATCGGCAAAGCGACCTTGATAAGTGCGCAGAAGCGTGCGTTCGTCGACGCCGACGGCGGCGTCGAAGTCATCTAGCTGATCTTCGCTGCAGGCTTGCTGGAATGCCTCGAAGATGCTGCCCACTCCTTCGTTCTCGTGAATCGCGCCAAGCAACACCAACGTCTCGACGCCGATCCCGCAGATCGGCGAACGCAGCGAGTGGAGTAACTGGGCGTCATCTTTTGTATTTGCCAATAACCGCAAGTGGCAGAGCAGATCGCTTAGCTCCTGGCGTTCCCACCATCGCTCGCCGCCGTCTGCAACCGCATCAATGCCGAGCCGAGCGAGCTCATCGCGGTAGAGACCCATGTGAGTTCGCGCGCCAATCAGCACAACGACATTGCCGGGGCCAACCTGATCGTCATCTTGATGCTCGTCCAATAGGCGGCGGATGCGACTCGCGACAAGCCTGGCCTCAGCCTCTATCGGTGTTAGCTCTTGACCTTTCCACGCGACGCTGTCGGTAAAGAGAAGCTCGACCAAG
>CAJBIG010000046.1 GCA_903953065.1 uncultured Solirubrobacterales bacterium | reverse complement strand
TTGGCGATTCGGTCACGATTGAGAACGCTCAGTCCTCGCACTACACGTTGGTTGTGATGACGGTTGCGGCCGTCGTGATGATCCCGGTGATCATCCTCTACCAGTGGTGGGGCTTCAGAACCCTCATGGCGCGGCTTGGCCACGGCAAGATGCCGTGGAGCGCGCCCGACGCGAACTAACGGCGCCGCTCAAGTAGCCCGGCAGCGACGGCTCTATAGGCGAGTTTGCGCTTGCCGTCCCCATCGAGCAGCAGCGGCCTATTCGGCGCTGTCGCACTGGTGAGGGAGTAGCTGTCAAGCCAGGAATCGGAATCACGCTGGCCCCAAACAGTGAGGCCGGTGCAGGCGCGGGCCTGCGCGCAGGCGCTGGCTACGCGGCGGTACACGGCCGCCTGCGCCGCCAGTGGGTCGGGTTGGTCGGCCAGCAGCGGCAGCCGAACGTCAAGCTCGGTGATCTCAACCTTGACGCCGAGCTTGCCAAGCGCGTCGATGTAGCGCTTCAGCGAAGCCGTCGTGGAAGGGAACCAAGGGCTGCTCGTGCCGAGCATCGCGTGGGCTTGAATGCCGACGCCGTCGATCGGTACGCGAGCCTTCTTCAGCCGCGCCACCAGCGCCAGCAGCGCGTCGCTCTTCGGGTCGCCGATCCGTGCATCCCAAAGCAGTTCGTTGAGGAACAACTTGGCCTTCGGGTCGGCCTTGCGTGCGAGGCGGAAGGCGCTCGCGATGTAGCCCTCGCCGAGTGTTGTGTAGAAGATGTTCTTCGGCGTCAGCGGAGTGTCCTCGCTGTCGTAACCGGCGCCGAAGATCGCGAGCGGTTCATTGATTACGTCCCAGATTTCGACCTTGCCTCGGTAGCGCCCGACAACTTTCGTGACGCGCTCGGCGAGCAGTTGGCGCAGCCGTGCGGCAGGGTCGGGTGCGGCGGCCAGCTCGGCCTTCAGCCATGGCGCGTTCTGGATCCGGTGCCAGATCAGAGTATGGGCACGCAGGCGCAGTTTCTTCGCTCGCGCCCAAGCGACCAGCCGGTCGGTCGTCGCAAAATCGGTCGTTGCCGCCGTCTTCGACATCTCGCTCCACTTGAAGGCGTTTTCGCTCGTGACGCCGTTGAAGTTGGCTGTGATGTCGCTCTTCTCGGTTGCGCTGAGCTCGTTGGAGAGCGCTGTCCCAACAAAGATGCCGCTCTCGGCTGCGACCTGCTTGAGGCTGCAGCCAGTGCCACTGGGTGGGCATCGCTTCTGCTTGGCCGTGGCCGACGCAGGCAGCGCGAACGCGCCCAGCATGAGCACCGCAAGCAGCGCAAAAGTCATCACACGACCGGCCATCTCTGCATCGTAATTGTCAGGCAGCGAAAGTGCCACCACTTGGCAATTGCGCCGCCCCGGTAGGCGCTGCCCGGGGAGCCCGCAGTTACTCTTGCGCGATGGCCTCGACGAACGCGAACGCACAGATCACCGCCGATGACCTTCCCTCGCCGATCAGGGCGATCATGTTGGCGATTCCGTTTGCCCTGCTGGGCTCGGTCATCGCGACCGTGTTCCTGTTTCTTGAAGAACAGCTGATCAGCGCCGTTTGGGAGGATCTGCCGAAAGCGCTCGGCATGACCGAACCGGCTTGGTGGCTCGTCGTGCTGCTGCCGCTGATCGGGGCATCGCTCGTGATGGCCGCTTGGCGACTTCCCGGCAAGACAGATCAAGGCCCACTCGAAGGGCTCCACTTTGACGTCACGCCCTCGACCTTCGGCTCCGTGATTCTGGCCGCGGCCGGCACCTTGGTCTTCGGACTTGTGCTCGGGCCCGAAGCGCCGTTGCTGGCCTGCGGCACGGCGGCCGGCGCCTTTGTTCTGCGCCGCCAGCCGGACACGGTGATGAAGTTCGGCATGCTGATGACGGCGCTGGCGGCGATCGCAGCGATCTTCGGCAACCCGATCGTCGTCGTCCTGATGCTGGCCGAGTTTGCTGCGCTGGGAATGATTCCAGTGGCAGCGCTGATGCCTGGTTTCGTTGCGCTCGGCGTTGCCTATGTCTGTGAGACGGGAGTTGGCGGCTGGTCGGGCCTTGGCAGCGAGACGTTGGCTGTGCCGGGCCTGCCGGAATTCACCTCAATGTCGATCACCGACCTGCTCGTCGCGCTCGCCGTTGGCGTAGTAGCGGCGCTCGTTACGCTGGCCGCGCGCAAGCTTGGTGAGCGCGTTGCGCTGATGGCGCGCAGTAATCCGCCGCTTGTTTTGGTCGCCGTTGCGCTGATTACATCGGGCCTTGCTCTCGCCGTCCGTGAGATCACCGGCGGGTCGATAAACCTCGTTCTCTTCAGCGGCCAGACCGGAATGGCCGAGATTCTCGCTGAAACCTCGATCGGCGCCGTCGTCCTGATTGTCGTCGCCAAACTGGTCGCCTATGGGGGCGCGCTCGGCGCCGGCTACCGCGGTGGACCAATCTTCCCCGCCGTCTTCCTCGGTGTCGCAGTCGCCGTCGGTGGCACACTGATCTTCCCCGCCGCCTCGCTCACAGGCCTCGTTGTAGCCGCGGTCGCCGCCGCCGTCACTGCAGCGCTGCGGGCGCCGTTCACGGCCGCTGTCCTTGCGCTGATGCTCGCGACCGGAGCTGGCGCCGGGAATGCAGCTGCGCTGGCGATCTTCGGCGCTGCAATCGGCTTTGTGCTGCGCGCCGCGCTCGACAAGTGGGAGATTCAGCACGACCCCGCCGGAGCGCTCGCCGCCGCTCAGTCGTGAGCGACGGCGCTCGCTGCTGCGCTGCCTGCGGTTAGTAGCCCCAGCCGACGCTGTGGCAGGCGTTGGCGGCAGGGCAGACCTCGGTAATCCTGCCGCTTGGCTTGAGGAACTCCGACTTCTGCTGGCGCGCGGCCGGCGTTGAGCGCGGTCGGCTGTGAGGGTCGCGCCCAAGCCGCGGCGCAACGCTACCGGTTGGCGCAACTGGGTTGCCAACGCCGCCGAGCTTGTCGAAAGCGTCGTTCTCAAGGCAGGTTTCGAAGACGCTGCCGATTCGGCACGGGCCGCTGTCCCAGATCACAAGCCCCGAGCCGCCGGCGTTGGCGCTGCTCAGCGACGGAATGTTCCAGAGCGGCGTTTTGTCATCCGAGCGCCCCGGGTCGTAAGCCGGGCGACGGCCGACAAGACCCAGCGTCCGGGCCTCGTTCTCGGCCGACACCTGAGCCACCTGATGGTCGCC
>CAJBIG010000045.1 GCA_903953065.1 uncultured Solirubrobacterales bacterium | reverse complement strand
GGTAGCTGACGGATCGACTCGGCTCCAGTCAAATCCTGAAGAACGTCGAGCGTTCCCTGCAGGCCGAGCTGCGAATCCTCTTCAACGGCGAGCGTGAACCACATGTTGAACTCGTGGTTGCGCAGGTAGTTGTGTGAGACGCCGGGGTGCGAGTTGATGATCTTGGCGGCGCGCCAGGGATGCTCCGGATCAACCTTCGCGGCAACAAGCATCGAGCCATAGCCGAGGGCGCGCGTGTCATAGATCGGCGTGACCTGACGGATGATGCGGTCTTTCAGCAGCCGTTCGACGCTTGCGAGCACCTCGTCCTCGCTAATCCCGGCCTCGAGCGCCACCGCCTCGTAGGGGCGGGCAGCGATCGGGAACGAGCCCTGCATCAGATCGAGCAGCTTGCGGTCAAGGTCGCTCAGCTTGACGGCCGCGCCGTCCTTGCGGCTGCGAATCTTTGGAGTTGCGGTTACTTCTTTTGAAGCCATCGGGCTGCGTCCTTCGCGTGGTAGGTAATAACGAAATCTGCTCCGGCGCGGCGGATCGAAGTTAGGAGCTCGAGAACAGCGGCCTGCTCATCGAGCGCGCCGACTGCGGCCGCCGCTTTCACCATCGCATATTCGCCACTTACGTTATACGCAGCTACCGGTGCCCCGGTTTGATCGGCAACGCGCCTAATCACATCTAGGTAAGGAAGCGCCGGCTTGACCATCAGCGCGTCGGCGCCCTCTTCAAGGTCGAGCTGGGCTTCGCGGACGGCTTCGCGCAGATTGGCCGGATCGATCTGGTAGCCGCGACGGTCGCCGAACGTAGGCGCGCCATCGGCTGCCTCGCGGAACGGGCCGTAGAAAGCGGAGGCGAACTTGGCGCTGTAAGCGAGAATCGCGACGTCCTCAAAGCCGGCCTCATCGAGCGCCGCGCGGATGAAGCCGACGCGCCCGTCCATCATGTCGCTGGGGGCGATTACGTCGGCGCCGGCAGCGGCCTGGCTGACGGCGGTCCGGGCAAGCAGTTCCAGCGCTGCGTCGTTGTCAACTTCTTTCGCATCGTTCAGCGGCCCGCAGTGGCCGTGGTCGGTGTATTCGCAGAGGCAGCAGTCGGCAATCAGAACGAGATCGGGGTGAGCGGCCTTGACCGCGCTGATCGCCTGTTGCACGCCACCCTCTGAATCCCAAGCGCCCGAGCCTTCGGCGTCCTTGTGCACGGGAATGCCGAAGAAGAGCATCGCTGGAATGCCAAGCGCCAAGCACTCCGCCGCTTCGGAGAGCGCGCCGCTGACAGGCTGGCGGCTGACACCGGGCATTGAGGGGATCGGCTGCGGCGTCTCTAGTGCCGACTCAACGAAGAGAGGCAGCACAAGGTCACCGGCGTCGAGACGTGTTTCACGCACCAACTCGCGTAGCGCCGGGGTGCGGCGCAGGCGGCGCATTCGGGTTAGCGGAAAGGCCATCGCCGCCAATGGTAGGGACGGCGCTCGCACCGGGCGGGAGCGAAGCTGCGAAAGTCTGCCCTGATGGCACAGGATCAAGCAACTATTTGCTTTGTTGGCGACCTCGTCGGCAGCTGCGGGCGGCGCACGCTGCTTACGCTGCTGCCCTCAATCCGCGAACGTTTTGAGCCGACCTTCGTCGTCGTCAATGGCGAGAATGTCGCCGGCGGTGTTGGGATCACACCGAAGATCGCCGACGAACTCTTCGAAGCCGGGGTTGACGTGATCACGCTCGGCAACCACTCCTACCGGCGCTCGGAGATCATCCCCTACCTCGATCAGAACGAGCCGATCCTGCGCCCGGCCAATTACCTGCGCTCGCAGCCTGGACACGGCCACTGCATCGTTGAAAACGAGGGCGTCAAGCTCGGTGTCGTGAATCTCTCCGGCAATCTCTTCCTCGACGCGCCCCATCCTGCCTTTCAAGCTGCCGACAGCGCCGTCGAAGAGCTGCTCAGCGCCGGCGCCGATCAGATTCTCGTCGACATGCACGCCGAAGCGACGAGCGAGAAGGTTGCGATGGGCTGGCATCTCGACGGGAAGGTCAGTGCCGTCGTCGGAACCCACACGCACATTCCAACCGCTGACGCGCGCGTGCTGCCGGGCGGCACCGCCTTCATCACCGACGTGGGAATGACCGGCGCGCGCGGCGGCGTGATCGGCGTCAAGCGCGAGCAGGCGGTCGGCTCGCTGGTTTCAGGGATGCGCGTTCAGTTTGAGCCGTCGGAGGATGACCCATGGCTCAATGGCGTTGTCATCCGCTGCCAGGGCCCGCGGCGGGCGGAGTCGATCGAGCAACTCCTACTGGCCGCTCCGGCCAGCCCTCGCGCAGCCCAGTGAGCGCCGGGCGGCCTAGGAAGGCGATCAGCGCAAACGGGATCACCCAGGCGAGGTAGAGGTAGAACCAGTAGGTCGCGGAGAGCTGAACGGCGGCCATGATCGCCCCCGACATCGCCGCCAGCGTGATGATGCTGCGCCGCCGCGGAATGAAGAAGGCGGCAAGCGCCAGCAGGATCGTCGCTCCCTGAACGAGCTTCTGGGCGGTGGCCCAGCCGCCGCCGTAATAGCCCCAAACCGAGAATGGTGCCTCACGGCCAAACTGGTAACCGAGCGTCTGATCCCAGAAGCTCTTCGGATCGGTAGTGGGGGCAAAGATCGCGGCCGTGAACACGAGCACCAACAGGACGCCGAGGCAGTAGGCGGCGAGCCGCCGCAGCCGCTTCGAGCGCGGCACCGCTGAATCCCAAAGTCCATCACCGGCAAAGAGCGGCAGCAGCGCCAGCGGCGCGAATTTCGTAAGGCCGGCGGCGACGCTGAGCGCTCCGCGAGCGACAGGCTGGCGGTGGAGCCAGATCGCGGCGAGTACCAGCGCAGCCGGGATCGCGTCATTGCTGCCCGAATTGGTGACGTAAACGGTGAACGGGAACGCCAGCCAGGCGTAAGCGAGGACGACGCCAAGCGCGTTGTCGCGCAGCCGCCGCCCGATCAGGAACAAGAGCGCCGTGCAGGCAACGTCAACGAAACCGGCGACGGCGTGAGCGGAGGGAAGGTCGTCCCACGTGCCCTGCCAGGGCCAGATCCACTCGAACGGAACGTAGAGCAGGTAAAGCAGCGGCCCGTAGGTGTCACCGCTGCCATTGTCGAACGGGAACCCGCCATAGATCTCGCGGCCGTGGCTGAACTTGTCGGCTCCGATCACGCCGGCGTAGCCGACGTCGATCACGTTGCCGTCAACGATGTTGAGACCGGCGCGAAATCCAAGCAGAAAGAGCCCGATCACGGCCAGCCAGCGCCAAGGAACCAGCAGCCGCAGCGGCGGCGGGCGGGCGCCCGGGCGCAGCCCAATCGCAAGCAGGCGTGCCACCAACCAAGCCAATAGCGCACTGCTGATCGGAACCGAGACGGCGAGATTGGCATCGTTGAAGAAGGCCAAGGAAAGGCTGAAACCAAGCAGTGCCAGCAGGTCAAAGTGGAGCCATCGCAGTGGCTTGCGCCAATCGAAGAAGGGCACCAGGAAGGCGACGCAGAGCGGAATCCAAATCCAAGGCGAGTTGACCGAGCGACCGAACGCGCCGGGGTAGCCGCGGGCCATCGACCAGGCGACTTGGAAGCCGCTCCATGCCTCAGTCACTTTTCCGTCGGCGGCGATTTTTGCGAGCGCGATCTGCTTTGGCTCCTGGCCCTTGCTGAAGAGGCTTACCTCCCAGCTTCCGCCGGCTTTGCGCACGGCGCTGATCGAGGCGCGGGGGTTTTCACGGCGCTGCTCGATGAATACCGAGGTCTTGTCAGCGATTGCCTCCGCGCGATCGCTGGTCAACGGCCGCGCTGGGGCTCCTTGAGCAAGTGCGCTGGCCGGGCTCGCGCCCACGGTCAAAGCAAGTACGACGCCTGCGAGCAGCCGCGCGCTAACTGTCGCCGCCGCCAAAGTCCTCAGGCGAAACCTGATCGAGGAAGTCCTTGAAGCGATCGACGACCTCCTCGGTGTCCTCAACCTCGTGCTCAAACTCGATCGCCGACTCGGCGATCACATCCTCGGCGGCGAAGATCGGCGATTCAGAACGGACGGCCAAAGCGAGCGCGTCGCTCGGGCGCGAATCGATCTCGATCTCCTTGTCACCAATCTTCAGCGTGATCGTCGCGAAGAAGGTGTTGTCGCGCAGTTCGGTGATTGCGACCTGAGCGCAGTTGGCGTCAAGCTCGTCAAGGATCTCGACTACAAGATCATGGGTCATCGGCCGCGGCGTTGCCTGACCTTGGAGCTTCATCAGAATCGCGGCCGCTTCCGGGTGGCCGATCCAGATCGGCAGAAACTTGTTCCCGTCAACGGTCTTCAGCAAGACGATCGGCTGTTTGCCGACCATGTCGAACGAAACTCCGTAAATGACCATCTCCTGCACTTACAAACCCC
>CAJBIG010000044.1 GCA_903953065.1 uncultured Solirubrobacterales bacterium | reverse complement strand
TAGGCGACGCGATCCCCCAAGCCGGCCTCGACGTGGCGGTCGAGGCAGTTGTAGGAGGCGTTTAGCTTGCCGTCCTCAAACCACTTGTAGAAAGGAGCGCTTGAATCGTCGAGTGTCTTCGTGAAGGGGGTTTCCCAAGCGAGCTCTCGCGCCCGGTCGCCCCACCAGGCAGGGGAGTCGGCTGCGGCCTCGGAGTAGATCGCCGGATCGGTCAGAGTGGCCGCTGCGACGAAACCCTCCGGCGGCGCGAAGCTTTCCTGTTCGAGCAGCGTTTCGAGCCGCTTTTCAAGCCCTAGCGAATCGCTGTCCGGTGCCATCAGGCGATGCTACCGGCTGAACCAATGGCGGTGTGCTTCGTCAGCGCTGAGTTGCTTTGGGCTTCTTGACGCGCCAAGCGCCGCGCATGTCCGGATGGATCCGGCAGAAGTAGCTGTAGGTGCCGGGCTTCAAGTAGGTAGGTGTTGACCATGTGGCGCGGTTGGCTGCCGCCGTTACGCCGATCGGCCCGAAGCCGAGCTCGCCAGAATCAACTTGGACGCCGTCGGCGAGCGGGTAGCTGACGCCAGAGCTGCGGTTGCAGGGGGCCTTACATGGAGTGATCGTGTGGAAGATCTCGCGCAGCGGGTCCTCGTTAACGAACGTGATCGACTTACCCGGCGCTACGAGCGGCGGCAGGCCCTTCTTGCCCGGCATCGTCAGGTCGCCTTGCTTGTAGACGAAGTCCTTGATCTTGACCTTTGACAGCGTTGGCCCGTCGGCGAGCTTGCGCGCGTCAGCGTAGCCCTGCGTCTTGCGGCCGCCGTAGTCGCGGTTCTCTTTCAGTTCGCCGTGAGTCAAGACTTCGGTCTGGTCGATCGCGCTTAGGTTGGTGAAAGGATCCGCTCCGCCCGCCGGGGCGTCTGAGAGCGCAACCGGCGAGATTCCCATCGACTCGTACCAAGCCGCTTTCCTAGTGTCGTAGGTGACTTGGACGCTGAGGATGTCGTTACGCTTGACGGCGACGCGCCAGTCAGGAGAGGTTGACCCCATCGACATGTTCCATGAGGCGAGTTTGGACGCGCCGTAGTAATGAGCGTTGGATCGGAAGATCTTGACCGTCTTGTCTCCACGAGTAACGAAAAGATCTGTGTAGAGACCGCCGGGATGGAGGTGGCCGGCGGTCTGGACCAGCGTGCCGTCGCGCTGGACGCGGACGCGGTTACGCGGCGAAAGTGAGGCCGGCGCCTGCGCCGGGTAGGTGTAGCGCCCATTGGTGCCAGCATTGCGCTTGACGTCGAAGACTGGGTAGGCCTTGCCGCCTTCAACGTCAACAAACTGCGTTCGCACGCCCATCATCGATGCCGCTGCCGGGGCCGAGGCGGGCAGAAAATCGACCGTGTACTCAAAGACCACCTTTTCGGGGTTGGCGGTGAAGTTGTGGATCATATGGTTGAGCACCAAGCGATCGGTTGGCTTGTATGGGTTGCCAAAGCCGGTCGGCAGGGTGATATGCGTCTTCTCTTCTCCGGAAGCGACAATGATGTCGTTGTTGAGCAGCATCACGAGGTGATGGAGGTGGATCTGGTCGACCGGGGGCGTGCTGCCGTCGGCGAACTTAAGATCCGGCCTGAAGCCAACGATCCAGCCCGCTTCGCTGGGGCGCTGGTTGGCCTTGATGGTGTCGTAAAGGTTGAGGTTCTGGCCGGGCTTGATTGAGAGCGGCACCTTGTAGGTCTTCGTGACCGTGCCGGCAGGGAGGGCTGGCCTGACGATCTTCGGAAGAGTTGATCCGCTCTGAGCGCTCGCGACGCTCGGAACTGCGGCCGCAATTGCGGCCATCAGCACAGGAAGAACTGTCAGGCCACGGGAACGGCGCATCTCTCTCATCGACCAATAGTAGTGATTGGGGCAACCGACTGAGCCGCTTTCGGTGCCAACAATCAGGCGGATGAAAGGATGCCCGCCAGCGAGACGCCGGCGAACTCGTAGATGTCTCGCATGTGACCGAGCCCGACTAACGTTTGAGTCTCGTCGGCAACATCGCCTTGACGTACGCGCACAACAATCTCGAGTGAGTCGCGCGCAGCGCGAGCGGCGACCGCGACTTCGACATTCGTCAGGTCACTCGAGGTTACGGCAGCAAGCGCGCGCGCACGATCGACATGGACTCGCCTGAGGACTTCGCGGTCCTCGCCATGGCCAATTACTACGGGTATTCCATAACCGCGCGCCAGTCTTACGTTGGGCGCCTCTTCAGAGACCTCGACCGCAACCGCTGCGATGCCGCTGTCACGCAGCAGCGAACAGAGTCGCAGGCCTACCTGTCCGAGGCCGATCACGATCACGTGGCCGTGCATCGGAATAGAGCGCCGGCCAATGATCGTTGTGAGCCGCGGGTCGATCAGCCTCTGCACAAGGCCGGCAGTGAACATTGCTGCGAAGGCAATCGTCAGCAGCATCGTCAGCGCTGAGAAGAGCTTCAGCCAGGCCGGGCCGCTCGCGATTTCTGGCTCAGCAGCGACCGTTGTGAGTGTGCGCGCGGCGCCATAGATTGCGTCGACCGGCGTCAGGTTCAAAACGGCAGCGAGCAAAATAGCGTCGAGTAAAAAGACGCTCAATAGGCCAAATAGGCCGACGATCAAGATGCGGGCTCCGGCATAGGTTGGGTTCAGGATCCCTCCTAGCTGACCTAATAGATCTAGGCCGACCCGCTTCGGAGGCGCCGCCGCGATGCAGGGCGCTG
>CAJBIG010000043.1 GCA_903953065.1 uncultured Solirubrobacterales bacterium | reverse complement strand
GCCGTGCTGCGGCGAAGCGACGCTCGCGCCGAGCCGCAGGATGAAGACCTGGGCGACCCGGTCGTCGTCGATGAGGTGCGCATTGACCCATCGGCCCACCGGGCCTTTTTGGGTGACGAAGAGCTCGATCTAAGCCTGAAGGAGTTCGATCTGCTCTATGAGTTGGCGCGCAACGCCGGCAACGTAGTCAGCCGCGACGATCTGATGACCCGCGTTTGGGACGAAAACTGGTTCGGCTCGACGAAGACGCTCGACGTTCACATCGGTTGGCTGCGGCGCAAGCTCGGCGACGATGCAAACGAACCGCGCTGGATCGAAACGGTTCGCGGTGTCGGCTTCCGCTTCGCCGGCGGCGACGGGAGCGCAGAGTCATAACGCTTCGCCGCGGGCTGCTGCTGGCCCTGGCTTACGTACTGGTCTTGGCGGTTGTCGCTCTGATCGTGCCTCTTGGGATCAGCCTCCGCGACCGCGTCGACGCTGAAATTCGCCTTGAGGCGCGTGCCGAGGCGCAGGTTGTGGCGAGCCGCGCCGTCTCTTTGCTTAACCCGCCGCGCAGCGCGCGTCTCGCCTCGCTGAGTGAATCGGCCGCCAAGGCGGTCGGCGGCCGCGTGCTGATAGTCGACCGCAGCGGCGAGGTTCTCGCCGATTCGGAGTCCAGCGCGGCGGTCGGCTCCTCGTTTGCCAGTCGCGCCGAGATTGCAACCGCGCTGAAAGGAAAGGCCACACAGGAGCGCCGCTATTCGTCGACGCTCAACGCCGAAATCCTCGCCACCGCAGTGCCGATCTACACCGGCGCCGGTGTCAAGCCGGGCGGTGCCGTGCGGATTACTCAGAGCGTCAACGCGGTCAATGACGCAATCCGCCGCGCTTGGCTGGGGTTGCTGCTCCTCGGCCTTGTTGTGATCGCGCTTGGGCTGGCGGCAGGGGCAATAATCGCCGGCCGGATCACGCGCCCGATAGTGCGCCTAGACCGGGCGGCCGGTCAAGTTGCGCAGGGCGACCTGACTGTCGTCGCGAAGCTCGAAGGAAGCCGAGAGCAGCGCGCGCTTGCGGCCAGTTTCAACGCGATGACCGAGCGCGTCAACGTGCTGCTCGAAGGGCAACGCGAGTTTGTCGCCGATGCCTCGCATCAGATGCGCACGCCGCTCACGGGGATGCGCCTGCGGCTGGAGGAAGCGCGCGCACAGTCCGAAGATCCTCAGCAGCGAGAGGAACTCGACGAGGCGATCGGCGAGGTAGACCGTCTAACGCTGATTGTCGCCCAGTTGCTTGAGCTGAGCCAAGCCGGCGAAGCTCCACCACCCAAGTCGACCGCCGATTCACGAGAGGCCCTTGAAGCGGCGCTGACGCGCTGGGCCGGCCCAGCGGCCGAAGCCGGTTGCGATCTGCGACTGGATGCCAGCGCCAGCTGCCAAGTTGCTTGCCACCGCTCAGACGTTGACCGCATCCTCGACGCCCTGATCGAGAATGCGATCGCCTACGCGCCGGGCACTGAGATCGTTCTGAGCTCAGTGGGGCCAACGTTGCGTGTTGGCGACAGAGGCCCAGGGCTCGCCGGCGAGAGTGGCGAATCTCTCTTCGAGCGCTTTCGCCGCGGCGCTGCAGGCCGCAGCGGGCCGCCCGGCACCGGGCTGGGGCTGTCGATCGTTAGAGAGCTGGCGCGAAGGTGGGGCGGCGACGTGACGATCATCGATCGTGAGGGCGGTGGAGCCGAAGTCGCGGTCAGCTTCCCGGAAGCAATGCCGGCCTCTTTGCCAAACCTTTCCCAAGACGAATCTAAGCTGGGCGAATGACTTCAAGAGTTCTATTGGTCGTCGTCCTCGCTGTCGCGGGTCTGGCTGTCGCTGCCGGCGTGACATTTGCCGCCGGCAAGCTTGTTGGCCAGCCGATCGGTCTAAGCGAGGATCACCGATCGCTCGAAGATTCGCTCGCGCCGCCGCGCACAATCACCGTCACTCGAACAGTCACCGAGGCCGAGCCTGCACCAGGCAAGAAGGACGATGGCCGGTCGTCGGCCGGCGCCGGGGACGACTCGGCCGGCGGTGACGATGAGAGCCACGAGTCGGGCGGCGATGGCGAGCACGGCGATGATGACGACGACTGAGCACTAGTCGGAATCAGCGCTGCGGTTCAGTTCAACGCCCAGTTCGCTGTCCAGCCGGCGAACAAGTTCCTCGCCAAGGTTGACGACTATGGAAGCAACATCATCAGCGGCGGCTTCCTCGCCGTCCTCGAGCTGGCGTGAACCGATCGCGATTGCCGGCCAGCCGTCACCGCGCGCCACTCCGGCTGCAGTGGCGTCAGCGCCGCCGCGGGGTTTGATCGAGCTGTCGATCTCTTGTGCGGCCGCTTTCGCCGCGCGCCGAAGCTGAGGGTGAAGCCCGGTTGCGATTACGACCCCGTCGCGTTGCCACCAGCTCGCCACGCCGCTGGAGCAAGGCTCAATATTCAGGATTGCGATGTCGGCCGGTTTCATTCCGTGCTTGCGGCGGCTGCGAAGCCAGTAGCGCAGGCCCGCGCCCTGCGCCGAGCCGGCGCCGCCAAAGACAAGTGCGACGGCCAGATGCTGCGGCGGGTCGGCGTCGAGCCGCGCGGCGATCTCCAGCGCTGCGTCGATCGCAGTCTGGTCACGAACCACTTCGGCAGTTCCGCGCTGAAGGAAGACGAGGATCGCTGCCAGCAGAAGCAGCGTTGGAATCATCTGCGCGATCGAGACTGGAAGTCCGTTGATCTCCGCAAGGCGCAGCGCTGCGCAGGCCCCGACAAGTGCGATGCAGGCGGCGTTGGTTGCGATCAGCGACGCCGGCAGGAAGCGATTCGGTGCGGCTGGGCGGTCGTCAACGGATGCGCTGAGGATCAGTGTGACCGGTGGCTTTGGTGTCGCGGCAAGCGGTGGGGAGATCACGTTCTGGCTTGCACACGAGCCGGTTAGGCGGCGCAGCGGCGCCAGTCGCGTTCCGTCGATAAGGCTCAGGACAACCGCTACCGCGGCCACAATCAGTCCGATCAGCGGCGCGCCGACGCAGAGCACGCTCGCGAGCACGCCAAGGGCTGCGCAGATCGCCTGCGCGAGCCACCAGCGCGGGTAGGCCCAGAACGGCTGAATCGTCGCCGCGCGACCATCGGCTCGCAGCTGCTCGGCCAGCGCCTCGGCGGCCAGTCGTTCAGCTTCGCTGCATGCGGGCCGAGCTTCCTCGGCTACGAGCGTG
>CAJBIG010000042.1 GCA_903953065.1 uncultured Solirubrobacterales bacterium | reverse complement strand
GCATCGCCGTTGCATCGGTCGTCGCGCTCGCGGCCGGGATTTCGAGCTCGGTCCTGCTCGGCGGTTTCAGCATCAACCCGACCTTTCATCTGATCCAGGTGATTGCGTTAGGCGTGCTCGGCGTGGCGGTGATCTTCGGCGGTGCGATTCTGATCGCCTTCCGCCTCTCCGACTACACGGCTCCGGAATCCGAAGCGGAGTTCGAGGCTCTTGTCGTTGAGAGCGAGCGTCTGGCCCGTCAGGGGCTGGCGGTAGAGCCGGGTGAGGAGGAGTTCCTCGACCTTGACCCTTTCAACGACGAGGACTTCGAAGAGCTGGTGCGCGACGCGCTCGATGATCTGCCAGACCTGCTGCGCGAGGCGCTCCAGCGCAACGTCGCCGTCGTGATCTCAAACGGCGGTCGCCGCCAGCGCGCCTACGGCCTCTATCAGGGCGACGGCGCCACACGTGACAACTACCCGGACAGAATCATCATCTTCCGCGACACGCTGCGCCGCGACTTCGGTCACGACGCGGAGCTACTGCGCGAGCAGGTAGTCGTGACCGTGCGCCACGAGCTCGCCCACCACATTGGCTTTGACGAGCTCGGGGTGCAGGGTCTAGGACTTTGAACTTCGCTTAGCGCGGCGCCATCCGGATTGCGCCGTCGAGGCGAATCGTCTCACCGTTGAGCATCGGATTCTCAGCGATCTGCTGAGCTAGCTGCGCGTACTCCTCCGGCCGGCCAAGGCGGCTTGGGAACGGCACTTGGGCGCCGAGCGCCGCGCGCTTGTCTTCCGGCAGCGCGCCAAGCAGTGGCGTGTCAAAGAGGCCGGGGGCGATCGTGTTGACGCGGATTCCCTTGTCGGCAAGGTCGCGCGCCGCGGTGATCGTCATTGCGACGACGCCGCCCTTTGAGGCTGAGTAAGCGATCTGGCCAACTTGGCCCTCGAAGGCGGCAACCGATGCCGTGTTGATGCAGACGCCGCGCTCGCCCTCCTCGTCAGGCTCGTTGTTGCTGAGCATGCTGAATGCAGCGAGGCGCATCAGGTTGAAGGTGCCGATCAGGTTGATGTCGATTATCACCTTGAAGGCGTCGAGCGGGTGTGGACCTTTGCTCGATGCAACCTTGATCGGGATCCCGGTTCCGGCGCAAGAGATTGCGATCCGCAATCCGCCTTCTGCCTCGGCCGCCTTATCGACAGCCGCCTGAACTTGATCTTCTTCGCGTACATCGGTCTGCACGAAAGCTATTCCCAGCTCTTCGGCCAGCGGCTCGCCCTTCTCGGGGTTGACGTCAGCGATTACGACGACTGCGCCGGCTGCGTGGAGGCGACGAACTGTTGCTTCGCCAAGTCCTGATGCGCCACCGGAGACGATTGCTCCCTTGCCTTCAATATCCATTGCTTAAAGCTCCTGTCGGTTTGGGCTGTGAATGGTATGAGAAGGCGGCGACCCGCGGCTGCCTGCGTCTGCTTTATGCTTCTTACCGTCGGTGCAATCGCCCGGCACAAAGCCCCGTGGAGTGCGACCGCCGGGGAAAACGTCCGTGGAGTGCGACCGCCGGACCAAAAACCAAGGAGTAGTCAATGCCCGAAGTCGTAATCGTTGATGCCGTCCGTACGCCGGTCGGCCGTGCATTCAAGGGGTCGCTTGCAACGCTGCGTCCCGATGAAACAACCGCTTTTGTAATCGACCAGCTGTTGGAGCGAAACAGCGGCGTCGACCCTGCCACG
>CAJBIG010000041.1 GCA_903953065.1 uncultured Solirubrobacterales bacterium | reverse complement strand
GCCGATAGCGGCCGAGACGTCAAGGCCAACGAAGTCGAGCAGCGCCAGCGGCCCCATCGGGTGGCCGGCGCCGAGCTTCATCGCTTCATCAACGTCGGCCGGGTCCATTCCGGTCTGGTCGAGGAAATCGACGGCCGAGAAGAGGTAGGGGAAGAGCAGGCGGTTAACAACGAAGCCGGGCAGGTCTGGGACCGGTACGGCCGTCTTGCCGAGCGCCTCGCAGAGCGCCGCGGCGCGCTCGCGCGTGGCCTCGGTCGCCTCATCGGGAAAGGCCAGTTCAATCAGCGCCATCCGCGGGACAGGGTTAAAGACGTGGAGGCCAACGAAACGCTCCGGTGATCCACTGGCGCGGGCAAGCTCGCCGACAGACAGCGAAGAGGTTGTCGTTGCCCACAGCGCGTCATCGGACGAAACGGAAGCGATAGTCGCGAAGACCTCGCCCTTGATTGCCGGGTCCTCGGCGACCGCTTCAACGAAAACGGTGGCGCCGACCGTGTCGGCAGGGTCGGTGGTGACGGTCACGGAGCCGGGGCCGGCCTCGTCGCCCATCTTGCCGACCTGCTTTTCGATTGACGCGCGGGCGCGATCGGCCGATTCCTCGCTGCGTGCGAGCAGCGTTACGTCACCGGTTTTCGTGGCAACTGCGGCCAGCCCACAGGCAATGGCGCCGCTGCCGATAACTGCGATCTGTTCAGGCATCGGCGGAACCCTACTGGTCGGCCCGCCTGCGCGCGAACTGGCCGATCGGCCAGCCAAGTCGGTACGCTTGACTCTGTCCCGCAAAACCAACTCGAGAGGTCTTATTCCGTTATGCCGCTACAGGGTCGTGAAGTAGTCATCGTCGAAGCTGTTCGCACCCCGATCGGGCGCGGCCACAAGGAGAAGGGCTACTACAAGGACACGCACCCAGCAGCGCTGCTGGCTCGCAGCTACGGCGAGCTGATGGACCGCACGGGAATGGATCCGCACGAGGTCGACACCGTGATCGCAGGCTGCGTTCAGCAGTTCGGCGAGCAGGCTTTCAACATCGGCCGCAACGCCTGGCTTCAGGAAGGGCTGCCGATCGAAACTTCAGCGACGACAATCGACACGCAGTGCGGCTCGGCTCAGCAGGCCGTCGGTTACGGCGCCGCCTTGATCGCAACCGGCGTCCATGACGTCGTCATCGGATCCGGCGTTGAGCACATGGGTCACCTTCCGTTCGCGGCAGGAATGGAAACTCAGGACAAGTACGGCTACGCCTTCACGCCTGAGCTGATGGCCAAGCACAACATCGTCGGCCAGGGCCTCGGCGCCGAAATGATCGCCGACCAGTGGGAGATTCCCCGCTCCGAGCTTGACGAGCTGGCAGTCCGCTCGCACGCGCTCGCCAACAAGGCGACCGAGAACGGCAGCTTCGCCCGCGAAATGGTGAAGATTGAGGTCGACGGAAACGTTCTGACGGTCGATCAGGGCATTCGCCCCGACACAAACATCGAGACGCTCAGCGAGCTGACTCCGGTCTTCAAGCCAGACGGCAAGGTCACCGCCGCCAACGCTTCGCAGATCTCCGACGGCGCCGCCGCGGTGCTGATGATGACGCGCGAAAAGGCCGCAGAGCTGGGCCTCACCCCGCGCGCGATCATCGTTGACGAGACCAGCGTCGGTTGCGACCCGGTGAAGATGCTCGAAGGCCCGATCCCGGCAACGGCGAAGATCCTTGAGCGCAACAACATGACGATCAACGACATCGATTTCTTCGAGGTCAATGAGGCATTCGCTCCTGTTGTTGCCGCCTGGGCGCGCGAGCACAACCCGGACATGGACCGCGTCAACGCGCGCGGCGGAGCGATGGCGCTCGGCCACCCGCTCGGTTCAACCGGCGCACGTCTGCTCACGACGCTGCTTCACGAGCTTGAGGACGAGGACAAGGAGTACGGCCTCGTCACGATGTGCTGCGGCGGCGGAATCGGCACCGGCACGCTGATCAAGCGCGTTTAGAGCTCAGGTTCAGCTTCGCCGCCGCTGGCGCGGAGCGCCTCGGCGATCGGTTCGGCTATGGGGGTGGGTTTGTCGGCGACGTAGTCGTAGCCGACAAGCGCCCCCCAGCCTTCGGCCAGCGTGCGCCCGTCGGTATCCGAGGTCATTAGGAACTCGGTGCGGAAGCTGGAGCGCTTCAGCGCGCGCGGGCGGATGAAGGTCCGTACCTCTTCGTCGAAGAGGCCCGGCGAGCGGTAGTTGATGTGCGCTTCGGCGAAGATCAAGCCAACCTTGTGCTCGGCCTCCACCGGGCTGTGCGAAGCGACCAGCGACTGGATGAATGCGATCCGCGCGCTCTCAAAGAAGCCAAGGAAGGCGACGTTGTTGAGGTGGCGCATCGCGTCAAGGTCGCCGAAGCGGATTCGATCAACGTAGGAGAACGGCCAGCCCTCGCGCTCAGTCTCTACTGCCATTGAAAACCGATCGCGCTCGTTGCAACAGGCAGTGGGCTGGGGGGAAGGCCGGCGGCGACGTTCGGCTCGTTGTAACCGGTCGGTGCGACGTCGTTGGGGCCATCCGGGTGGAAACAGGAGGCGAGGTATTGGATCTGGCCGCGACCGACTCCAAGCTCAAATTGGCCGCCGCCATACATTGCGATGCCGCGCTCGTTGCAGGTGTCGTAGGCGCCGAAGAGTTCGCTGAGTGGGCCGAAGCGTGACGGCTTAATGTTCACCATCGTCGGTTGAAACGGAAGCGCGTCAATGTCGGCCACCGAATTGATGTTTGCGTCCCAAGTGATCCGTGCGCGCGCATCGGCGAGCACCGCATCAATCTCAGGCGTCAGTTTTGGATCCTCAATCCAAGTGCCGGGAACGGCTGCCAGCACGCGCTCGTAGAAAGCCGGGTCATCCGGGGTATCAACCTCGGTGCCTTCGTACAGCCCCTTGAAGTCGAGCACGACGGCGGCGCCGCTGTCGGCGACCTCCTGCAGCGTCGCCTCGTCCCACGCTGGCGTCGGGTCGAGTTTGAACTGCAGGCCGGGATAGAGCGAAAGTCGCTGCTCAAGCGGCGCGAGGATCGCCGGCGGCTCACCGAGGCGCAGTGAACAGACGAAGCGCAGCGGCGCAGGCGTCAGGCCGAGCCGGGCGTGTAGCGGCTCGCCTGCCTGTTGCAGGGCCAGATCGAGGGCCGCCGACTCATATCCCCAGATGCGGTACTTGAGCGATGGCTCGCGCTGCGCGGGCTCGGGAAAAAGGTTGATTGATTCGACCATCTCGCAGAACGAGCCGAGCGTCCAATCGCCCGCCAAGGGCAGCACTGCACCAGCCGCTTGGAGGATCTCGTGATCCTCGTTGTCGTAGGTGACGTCCTCGCCTAGACCGGTGAGGCCCGCTCCGGAGAGTGCGATCGTCGTGGTCTTGCGAAGGAAGCCCGATGAGACGTCGGCCTCTTTGCCGATCAGTTCGTAGCCGTCGATCGTCAGCGGCAAGTCGGAGATGTGGTCGAAGCTTGCCATCGCGCCTCTACTCGCTTTCCGGGGCTTGGTCTTCGAGTCTCGCGATCAGCTCGTCAAGTTTGATTTCGTCCAACCCCGCGCTGACGGCTTCAAGCTCGCCGGCGCAGTACTCGACCAGCGTGCGGCCCTCTTTAACGAGGTCAAGCGTTTCGCGCAAGCCCGCCTCGCCCGAGTCGAGCCGCCGGATTATCTCCTCCAAGCGGCCGGTCGCAATCTCGTAGCTCTGCTCGGGTTCAGTCATCGCTGTCGGTGATCTTCGCAGCAACGGCGTCATCTGCGAACTGGAGTCGAAGATTCTCTGCCGCACGAGCCTGCGCTGCGGTCGTGATCACGTTCCCTTCGCCGTCGTCAACGATCGCGTAGCCGCGCTCGAGCACGCCTTTCGGGTCGTGCGCCGCGAGAGCTATCGAGAGCCCCTCGAGCGTGCGCAGCCGGGCGAGCTTGTCGGGCCCGGCGCCTGCGAGAGCCTTGCGCCGCAGCACCTCGGCCACAGTTGCTGAGCGCTCGCGCTCAAGCAGCAGACGGCGCTGGCCGGCGGCGCGAAGCTCACGTGCGTCCTGGTGGAGCTCGCGGCGCTGGCGGGCGATGTGCGTGCCTGGCACGCGCGCCAGCGCTGCCAGCGCGCGGGCGCGGCCAACGACAGCGCGCTGCGCGTGGCGCGAGAGCGCCTGCACTCCGAAGCGCAGCTTGTCGCGCTCGGCATTGATGTCAAGCCGCACGGCCGCCTCGGCAGCATGGGTCGGTGTTGAGCAGCTCTCGGCCGCGACGTCGTCGATCAGCGTCTGATCGGTGTGGTGGCCGACACTGGCGATTACCGGCACACGCAGCAGCGCGACGGTGCGGCAGAGCGTCTCGTCGCAGAAGGCGAAGAGGTCGGCTAGGGAGCCGCCGCCGCGGGCGACGATGATCGTCTCGACCTGCTCGATCCCGGCGAGATCGGTAAGTGCCTGCGTGATCGCTGCGGCCGCCTTTCGATCCTGAACAGGGGCGAACCCCCAGACCAGCGTCCCGGCCCAGCCGCGGCGCTGGAGCCCGGCGAGAATGTCATCGCGAGCCTTTCCTGATTCGCTTGTTACGACGCCGATTGTGCGCGGCAGCTGCGGCCGCGCGAGAAGCTTCTGCGGTTCAAAAAGTCCCTCGCCTTGAAGCTGGCGCCGTAGTACAGCCAGTTGCGCCAGCAGATCGCCTTCACCGGCAACTCGCAGCGCCGTAACGTCGAACGAGAACGATGGTGAGGACGTCTTGCTGCCCGGGTAGTAATCGGGGCCGCCGGCAACGACTATCTGGGCGCCGTCGGAAAGCGACGAGCCGATCTCGCCGAGCGCCTCAAACTTATTCGTCCACATCGCGCAGGGCACGGCGCCACGCGCGTCGCGCAGCTCAAAATAGACGCGAGCAGCCGTCTTCCTGAGGTTCCAGATCTCACCGAACAGCTGAAGCCTCGCGCGGCCGCGCAGCTCCTCGCGCAACATCTCGGCGTAGGCGCCGACCGGGAATGGACCCTTGAGCGCGCTGCCTTCAATTCCGGCCGGGCGCTGGGGGCTCTCGTCCATCGCCCCGGACCGCTATCGCAGTTTTGGATCGGTGACGCAGGCGAGCGGTTCCAGACCTTCGCTCTGCTGGCCGCGGACCTCGCCGTCGTAGCCAAGCTCGTCGAGACGGGCGATCTGCATCTGGCCTTCGAGGCGCGCAGGGTGGCCGGCCGGAAGGCCTTCAATCAGCCGACGGATGCGGTTGCGCAGCTGGAGCGAGAAGTGGGGGGTTGAGGCGTGGACAAGCTGTCGGATGTCGTCGACGCTGATGTCGAGCGCCTGAGTTGGGTTATTTGAGGGCTTCTGGGATTCGCTCATCGTGTAGCTGCGTCTTTCGTTACCGGCGCTATCTCCAGCAGGCTATCGATAGTCGCCTGTGCTCGGTCGCTGACGGCGGCCGGGTCGCCGATCACCCAAGCGTGATTGTAAACGCCGCGAACGGGATCCGATGAATAGCCGGGGCGAATGTCGCGCAGATAGTTGGCAACATCGGGAGGCAGGCTGCCGTTACGGCCCACGAGCAGCAGGGGCCCGTAGCTGCCGCTGGCCGAGAGTGGCGCGGCGCCGCCGGCGGTGAGCGGCTTGTCGACGTTGGTGAACACGAGGCCGTGCCCGGGGTCGACGATTCCCCAGCCAAAGTCGCCGTCCCTGAAGCGGGCAAATGCGATCGCGTTGGCGCTCGCCGGATTCGCCCCGACGCGCGTGACCTGGCCAAGCGCCGCCAACTGACCGGCAACCTTTTCGGAGATCACCGAGCTTGGCCCGAGGATGTAGATCTTCGGCTTGCCGTGCGCCTTCACCGCCGCTGCCGTAACTGCCGGCAGCTGATCGCGGCCGCTGAAGAGCACACTGTCGCCTGACTTCGCTGCCCACGCAGCGGCCGGCATCGCCATTGCCGGCGACTCGGAGGATGCGATCACGACGGCGTTGCTCCAGCGGCCGGAGATCCGCGCCTGGTAGGCGTCAATTCTGGCTGCCAGCGTGAACGGGTCGGCGCCGCCGATTGAGAGCGACTTCAGCGACGTCGGCGAGCCTGCAGCCCCAAGCCGGATTACCTGAGGCCCATTCTCGCCGGCTCCCGTTGGCGAGAGCGCGCTGAGAGCTGACTGCGTTACGGGGGGAAGCTGCGCGCCTTCGCTGAGCAGCATTGGCGCGTGGAGTGGCGCGGCCATCAATACCGCGCCGGCGATCGTTGCCTGCCAGCTGGCGGCGTCAGCGAGAACTACCGAAAGGGGACGCTGCCCCGGGCGCGTGCTCGGATAGACCGCGCGGGCAGCGGAGGCCGCGACGGCGGCCGGTGATTCGGCCCAGACGCGCGTTGTGTTCTTTGTTGCGGCGCTGGGGATTGCCGCGATCGTTACGCCGGCCCCGGGTCGCGGGTTTGAATCGTCCGCCCCGCTTTCGTTTCCAGCGCGCCCGCAGCCTGCGAGCATCGCGGTTGCCAGAACAAGACTGCCGATTACAAAGCAACGTCGCAAAGAGTTGGGCAGCATTGGCGCGAGTCCGGCGGCGAACTATCGCCGGCTCAGTCTGGGATTAAACCTTCGCCTGTGAACTCCTCGCCGGCCTCTTCGAAGCTGAGGTCGTCGGGAGGAATAATCACGTCCGAGACAGAGAGGTCGTCATCGGCGATGACGGTGCCTTCAGTGCGAACCAAGGCCAGCAGTGCGTTGAAGTTCTGCTGGAAGCCCTCGCGGTCTCCCGCTTCGACGGCCGCTACGGCCGCGTTGTCAAGCTCGTTGACGCGCGCAAGCGCATCGTCGTCGAGCCGATACTGATCTTCTGAAGCGATCCTGATAATCATTTCGCCGGCTCCTCTCCTGCGTCAAGTTCCGCTGGTGGTGATCCAGCGCCAAGCTCCGCTTTCATCCGTGCCATGTCGTCCTCGACGGCGCTGGCGCTCGAAAGCTCTGCGAGCTGGCGGTCGATGTCGTCGTTGCCGTCGCCGAGCGTCGTCAGATCGTCGAAGGTGCCGGCAGCCTCAAGCTCTTCGACTGCGGCGGCGCGGGCCTTCATATCCTCCGTCTTGTCAACGGCGCGCTGCATTGCGAGGCCAACGTCGGCCATCTCCTCGCCTACGCCGGTCGCTGCCTCGGAGATGCGAACCTGCGCTTCGGCCGCTGAATACTGAGCCTTGATCGTCTCCTTCTTCGTTCTGAAGGCTTCGATCTTCGCGCGCAGTTTTGCCTCCGAGTCGGTCAGCTTCTGCTGCTGCCCCTCGAGCTCAACGATCTGCGAATCGAATGACTGCAGCTCGGTCTGGGCGATGTTCTTGCGCTCGAGGGCCTCGCGCGCAAGTTCTTCGTTGCCTTGAGCGAGCGCCTGGCGAGCCTGCGTGTCGAGCTTGACGACCGACTGCTCAAGCTTCTCCGACTGCATCTGCAGGCGCTTCTTGGCGGTGACGACCTCAGCGATTCCCTGCTTTACCTTCTGCAGCGACTCAAGCTGCTTCTGGTAGCTGTAATCGAGCGTTTCGCCCGGATCTTCAGCCCGGTCCAGAACCTTTGAAACCTTCGCTTTTATGACGGTTGACATGCGCCCACTTAGACCGGCCACTTTTGCTCCTTAAGGTCGACTCGACAAGATTCTTCCCAAGCCTAGCGGCAGTGCCTTGGTAACCTGCGAGCAGGCCGAGTTCCTCACCGATATGCGTGAGGGAGCGGGGGACCCAACGGAGGCTTCGGCCTTCAGGGGCGAATACCGGGCATTGCCGCCTGGTTAGCGCTTTTTTTGCGCGAGCCCGTCAGCTCACCTCGCAGGCCTGATTGCAGTGATTGCCAATGAACAAATTGACCGATAGCTTCCGCGCTCTGATGCGCTCCCGCCTTGCCCTGCTCGCTCTCGTGGCGATCCTTCCTGCCGTCCTTTGGGCGGTCGTTCCCGTCGGCTCTCTCGGTGCCTCAAACGACGCCAAACTCAGCAACCTCAAGAACAAGATTGAGAAGACGCAGTCGAAGGTTGATTCTAAGAAGGGGACCGAGAGCGTCCTCACCTCGCAGGTCGCCGCATGGCAGTCGAAGATCAACGCCCTTCAAGGCAAGATCAACACACTGCAGGGCCGCCAAGATGAGATTCAGGTTGGCCTTGACCGCGAAACCAAAGAGCTGGCCAAGATTCAAGATGAGCTTCGCAAGCAGCGCCGTCGCCAGGTCGTCATGAAGGCACGGCTCGAAGAGGGCCGCCGCGTTCTCGGCCAGCGTCTCTTTGAGCTCTACCGGGCCGACGCGCCCACACTGATCTCGGTCGTTCTTGATTCGAAGGGTTTCGCCGAACTGCTCGAGCGCAGCGAGTTCCTCCAGCGGATCGGTGAGCAGGACAGGCGCGTGATTACGCTCGTGCGCGCGGCGCGGATCGAAGCGACCGTCAGCGCCAACCGCCTTGGAACGCTGGAAGGCCGCCAGCAGGCCGTGACTTCGCGGATCAAGGTCAAGCGCGACGCCGTCGCCTCAATCAAGCGCGAGCTCGTTTCCACCCGCAGTGGCTTCGACCAGAGCAAGGAACGCAAGGCGACGCTGCTGGCCGGGGTCAAGAGTGACCGCCGCAAGCTTGAGGGCGCGCTTTCGAAGATGATCGAAACGCAGGCCAAGATTGAGGGCGTGTTGGTCAACGGCGGGCCGATCCGCCAAGGCTCGGGATCGATGGTGTGGCCGGTCAACGGGCCGATCACGTCGCCCTTCTGTGAGCGTCGCTCCTGGGAGTCATGCCACCCCGGCATCGATATTGGCGTTCCTGCCGGAACGCCAATTCGCGCCGCCGACAGCGGCACCGTTCGCGTCGCCTCGATGAATGGCGGCTACGGCAACTACACCTGCGTCGCCCACAGCGCCTCGCTCTCGACCTGTTACGCGCATCAGTCGCGATACGCGGTGACCGTGGGCCAGAACGTCAGCAAGGGGCAAGTGATCGGCTACATCGGCTGTACAGGCCTCTGCTTCGGCGACCACCTCCACTTCGAAGTGCGGATCAACGGTCAAGTGACCAACCCGATGAGCTACCTCTAACCTTTCTCCAATGCAGCCGGAGATCGATCTTTTCGGGCTACCGGTAAAGACCTTCGGGCTAATGTTTGCGCTCGCCTTCCTTGCGGGCGGCGCAGTGCTCCACCGCAGGCTCCTGGAGCGCGGGTTGCCGGGCGACTGGGCCTATGAAGCGATCTTCGCCGCGCTCGCCGGTGGACTGATCGGCGCGCGGCTGATCTGGATCGTCGAAAACCTCGACCGGGTCAACGGCGACGTGCTCGGAAGCCTCTTCTCCGGCTCCGGGTTGGTCTGGTACGGAGGCGCAGCCGGCGGCGCGCTGGCCGTGATCATCTGGGCGCGCTGGCGTGGCTGCCTTGACATGGCGACCTTCGATCTTGCTGCCGTGCCGCTCGCGCTCGGCTACGCAATCGGCCGAATCGGCTGCCAGCTTTCGGGCGACGGCGACTACGGCAAGGCTTGGGACGGGCCATGGGCGATGGGCTACCCAGACGGCACGGTGCCGACGGCGCCCGGAGTGACCGTCCACCCAACGCCGATTTACGAGACGCTGGTGATGGGGCTGATCGCTTGGCTGCTGTGGAACCTGCGCGACCGCGTGCGGCCAGGAATCTTGTTTGCGCTTTGGCTGCTGCTCGCAGGGCTGGAGCGCTTTCTAGTTGAGTTCTTGCGCCGCAACGAGATCGCGGCGCTCGGCCTGACTTTGCCGCAGTTGCAGAGCCTCGCGATGATCATCGGCGCGCTGATCTGGCTGGCAGTCGTCTTCCGACGCCATGGTTCGGTCATGTTGCCTGCGCAGAGTGGCATGATGCGCGCCGATGGCTGAAACGCAACCACTCGAGAACGTCTACCCGATCGGGAGCAGAATCAACGAGCTTGGACGGCTCGAGGTTGGCGGCTGCGACGTCGTCGAGCTGGCGCGCGAGTTTGGCACTCCGGCCTACATCGTCGCCGAAGACGACATGCGCGCCCGTGCTCGAGGCCTTCAGGCCGCCTTTGGCTCTGAGAGCGATGACTTCGAGCTGATCTTCGCGTCGAAGGCCTTCCCCTGCGCCGCCGTCTGCGCGCTCTTTGCTGAAGAGGGCTTTGGCTGCGACGTCGCCTCGGCGGGGGAGATGGCGATCGCGCTTGCCGGCGGCGTTCCAGCCGCAAAGATCCAGATGCACGGCAACGCAAAGAGCGAGCTTGATCTCGAACGTGCCGTTGAGGTTGGAATCGGCGCGATAGTCGTCGACAACCTGCGTGATCTCGACCGCCTTGAGAGGCTCGCCGGCCGGTCGGGAAAGCAGCGGATCTATCTGCGCATTGCGCCCGGTGTCAGCCCCGACACCCATCCGGCAATCTCAACAGGCGGTCCGAACACGAAGTTTGGATTTGACCTTGAGCATGCGCCGGCGGCGATCGCCCGCGCCCAGCAGATCGAATCGCTCGAGCTTGCCGGACTCCACTTCCACATCGGTTCGCAGATCTTCGACCTCTCGCCCTTTGAGGGCGCGCTGCGATCGCTCGCGAGCCTCGGTGATTTTCACTCCTACAACCTTGGCGGGGGGCTCGCCGCCGCCTACACAGCGCAGGATCGGCCGCCGAGTTACCCCGAGTACGCGGCCGCCAAGGCCGGTGCGCTCGAAAGCGTCTTCGGCCCCGGTCATCGCCTCCTTGACGAGCCAGGCCGAGCGCTGGTGGCCAACGGCTGCGTGACGCTTTACAGCGTTGAGTCGGTAAAGCGCAACGTCGATACCTACGTCGCCGTTGACGGAGGGATGTCCGACAACCTTCGGCCGATGCTTTACGGCGCCCGCTACGAGGCACAGATTGCCGATCGTTTTGGCGGCGGCACGGCGTGCCACTTGGTCGGAAAACACTGCGAATCAGGCGACATCTTGATCCGTGACGCCGATCTCAATCAGCCGGCTGCAGGGGATCTGGTGGTTGTTCCTGCGACAGGGGCGTACGGTCATGCAATGGCCAACAACTACAACGGCGCTTTGAGGCCTCCGGTGGTCTTCGCCAGCAACGGCGACGCGCGCGTTGTCGTGCGGCGGGAGAGCGACGAGGATCTCTTGGTGCGTGATGTCTGAAGAGCTGCTGAAGATCGGTTTGCTGGGTCGTGGCACGGTCGGCGCGGCGTTCGCTGAGCTGGTCGCCGAGCGCGCCGACGAAGTTGCTCGGCTGACTGGCCGGCGCCCCGTGGTAAGCGGCGTGCTGACGCGCAGCGAAGGCGACGCCGGACAGATAATCGCCGAGGCCGACCTGATCGTCGAAGTGATGGGCGGAACCGAACCGGCCCGCGAATACGTGCTTGCCGCCCTAAACGCCGGGCTGCCCGTAGTCAGCGCCAATAAGCAGCTGCTGAGCCGCCACGGACGTGAGCTCTGGGCTGCGGCCGAGGCCGCAGGCGGGCAAATTCGCTTCGAGGCCGCAGTGGCTGCTGTGGTTCCGGTGATCCGCGTTCTTTCCGAATCGCTGAGCGGCGCACAGATCGACCGTATCCACGGGATCGTCAATGGCACCACCAACTTCATCCTCTCCGAGATGGCTTCGACCGGCGCCAGCTACGACGCTGCGCTGGCGCAGGCGCAGCAGCTCGGCTTTGCCGAAGCCGACCCGAGCGAAGACGTTGGCGGCGCCGACGCCGCCGCCAAAATGGCGTTGCTCGCGCAGCTCGCGTTCGGTGGCTGGGTTGCGCTCGACGACGTTGTTTTCGAAGGCATTGAGCAGCTGACTACCGAGGACATCGCTTACGCCAAAGAGTTTGGTCTGGCGCTGAAGCTGCTTGGCACCGCGGAGCGCGTCGGCGAGGCGATTTCGGTACGCGTCCATCCGGCATTTCTTTACGCAGCCCATCCACTCGCGAGCATCAACGGTTCGTTCAACGCCGTCACGATCGAATCGCCGGCGATAACTGAGATCACGCTCTCCGGCCCCGGCGCAGGCGGCCCGCAGACGGCCAGCGCAGTGCTCGGCGACGTCGTCAGCGTGCTCAGCGGCGTGCCGGCAATCGAGCCGCCGCAGAGCGACGCGAAGCTGACCGATGACGTTCACTCGGCCTTCTATCTTCACCTTGAAGTTGCCGACAGGCCCGGCGTCTTGGCGCAGGTTGCGCAGCTGCTCGGCGAGCACGGCGTCTCGGTCAAGAGCGTTGCCCAGTCCGGCCTCGGCGACAACGCTCGCCTCGTGATGGTCACGCACTCGATTCTCGAATCCGATTTCTACAGCGCCTGCGATCAGATCGCGGAGCTTGAGTTCATCCGCGCTGCGCCGCGCGCAATCCGTGTAATCGACGAGCAGTTCATCGGCTGATGGCTGGCCTGATCGAGCGCTACCGCGATCGTCTGCCGTTCGGCCCGGATGATCCAATCGTCAGCCTCGACGAAGGATCAACGCCGCTGCTGTATGCCTGCGAGCTGAGTGAGCGCCTCGGTGTCGAGGCATGGCTGAAGATTGAGGGAGCGAACCCAACCGGTTCGTTCAAGGACCGCGGCATGACCTGCGCGGTTTCCGGAGCCGTGCGTGACGGCTCGACCGCTGTTGTTTGCGCCTCCACCGGCAACACCGCAGCGAGCGCTGCCGCTTACGCCGCTCGCGCCCGAATGACCTGCGCCGTGATCGTCCCCGACGGCAAAATCGCCCGCGGCAAGCTGGCTCAGGCCGTGATTCATGGCGCCCGGGTAATCGGTCTGCGCGGCAACTTCGATGAGGCTCTTCGGCTTGTTCGCGAACTCTCCGCAAACCACCCGATTGCCCTAGTCAACAGCGTCAACCCGCTGCGGATCGAAGGCCAGAAGACAGCCGCCTTCGAGCTGATCGAGGCGCTAGGCCCTGATCGGCCGCTCGACGCGCTCTCGATTCCTGTCGGCAATGCCGGAAACATCACGGCCTACTGGAAGGGCTTTACGGAATCGGCTGGCGAGCTCGAGAGGATGCCGCGGATGCTTGGCTTTCAGGCCGCCGGCTCGGCGCCGCTCGTCCTCGGCCATCCGGTCGAGCAGCCGGAGACTCTTGCGAGCGCAATTCGGATCGGCGACCCGGCGCGCGGCGACGAGGCTCTCAGTGCCGTCGCCGAGTCCGGCGGCGCGATCAACTCGGTAACCGACGACCAGATCCTTGAGGCCTACCGCTTCCTCGCATCGCGCGACGGCGTCTTCTGCGAACCATCCAGCGCGGCGTCGGTCGCCGGGCTAATCGCCCACGGAGTTCCCGAAGGAGTCGAACGGATCGTTTGCGTCCTCACCGGACATGGTCTGAAGGATCCTGAAACCGCGATCGATGTTGGTGATGGAATTATCGCCTGCGAACCAGATCTGGCGGCGGTTGAGGCCGCCGTCTGGGGCTGACGATGGACCGCCGACGGCTCGTAACCGTTCCCGCCTCTTCGGCCAACCTTGGACCAGGGTTCGATTCGTTTGCCGTCGCTCTATCGCTCTCGATGGAACTCGAGGTGACGGAGACCGGCAGCTTCGCGATCGAGACCGACCTCGACATCGCGCGCGACCGGCGCAACCTTGTCGTTCGCGGCTTCGAGCGGCTCCATCCGCCCGACGATTTCAGCTTCACGATCCGTTCCGAGATTCCGCTTAGCGGCGGCCTCGGAACCAGCGCCGCCGCCTACCTCGCCGGGTTGATGGCGGCCGACCACCTCTTTGAGCTGGATGCCGACCTGATGGCGCTTGGCGCCGAGCTCGACGGCCATCCCGACAATGTCGCCGCGGCGCTCCACGGTGGCTTCGTCGTAACAACTGGAGGCGAAGTAACGCGCTTTGATCCCCCGGACGGGCTAGAGGCTGTCCTCGTCGTCCCCAACGAGGCGGTCGCAACGCGCGCGGCGCGCGCTGCTCTGCCCGATCAAGTCCCAATCGCCGACGCCGTCTTCAACGTCGCCCACGGCGCGCTGTTGATGCTCGGGTTGGCTCGAGGCGACTTCGAACTGATTGCACGCGGCCTTGATGATCGCCTCCATCAGACCTATCGCGGCCCGCTCTACCCGCGCTCCTACGAGCTGATCGCGCGAGCGAAAGAGTTCGGCGCGCTCGGAGCGACGCTCTCGGGAGCCGGCCCGACCGTGCTGGCCTGGACGACTTTCGATACGACCGGTGGAGTAGTTGAGGCGCTCAGCGTCGAGGCCAGCGAGTGGGCGCAAGTCAAGCGCGTCCGCTTCGAGCCTGGCGGCGCCGACGTCAGCGAGCTTTAAGCGTCGGCTTGGGCAGCGTCGTCAACTGCTGCGACGCTTTCGGCTGGAACCAAGGCAGCGATTTGCGCGCTCTGCTCGTATAGGCCAAGCCGCTTCAGCAGCTCGGCCGCGACAAGCAGATAATCGGTGCCAAGGTCGGGGCGGTGCTCGAAGATCGGAGTCGCCCGCTCCGCCGATTCGGCATAGGCGATTGACTGGCGCACGGTCTGGTCAAGCAGCCGGTCGCCGACATGTTCGCGCAGCGCTTCAAATGCCTCTCGCGAGTGAACAGTGCGCATGTCGGCGATGTTGAAGAGCACGCCGAGCCATTGCAGCTGCGGGTTGAGGCTGTCGCGCGCCAGCTCGATTACCTCAAGCGCCTGCTCAACTCCTTGCAGAGCGAAGTACTGCGCCTCGCTGCTGAGCAGCGCTTGGTCGGCGGCGACGAGCGCGTTGACGGTCAGCAGGCCCAGTGCAGGCGGGCAGTCGATGAAGATGACGTCGTAACGGTCATCTACCTCGGCTAGCGCGCCGCGCAGCGTAAGTTCGCGGCCCATCTTGCCAGCGAGCGTGATCTCGGCTTCGGCCAGGCTCAGGTTGGCGGGGATGACGTCGTCGACTATCGCTGCGCTGGCGGTGGCTCGGCCGGAGAGAACATCGCCGATTGTCGGGTCGGCTTCAGGGTCGACATCGAAGTAGTCGGAGAGGTTGCCTTGCGGATCGAGGTCAACGGCAAGCACGCGCAGGCCGGTCTGTCGGAAGGCACCAACGAGATGCCGGACCGTCGTTGTCTTGCCTGTCCCGCCCTTCTGGCTCAGAACCGAGATCGTAATCGCCATTTGCGGCGAGTCTAGACGGGCAGCGAATCGGGCGGGGCGGCGCCCTCGGCTTCGGCCGTCGTTGTGACGCTTACGAAATTCATTCGGTAACGGCCGATCAGGAAGCTGTCGCCGTCACCAAGTGTGTAGCGGTCGATCCGCTCGCCGGCGACGAAGATCCCATTAAGGCTGCTGTCGTCGACCAGCTTCATCTCGTTTCCCTCGCGGATGATCAGCGCGTGTCGGCGCGAGACGGTCGGATCGTCGAAGCGGACGTCGGCGGCGGTGCTGCGCCCTATTCGCGTCCAATCACCGATCAGCGCGACGACGCGCACGAGATCGCCTTCGCTAAAGACCAAATAGTCGCCGGCCTCGGTCAGCGAGCCACGGGCGGCATCGATCAACTCAGCTTGGGCTCCGTCAGCCGCTCCTCGCGACGAAGGCGCAGGCGAGTGCGATGCGGTGGTGCGGTCATGCCGATCCTCTTCACGCATTACAAGCCCTCCAATCGTCGAATCTGAATTTCGACTGAGATCAATTCTACGCCTCTTGTCAATTGAGTGACAGTTCGCGGCAGGAGAAGCCTGGTTGTCGACGAAAAGCACCAGATGCTGAGCTGGAATCAATTGTTGGGCGAGCCGGAGTTGGAGATAAGGCTGCTTCGCAAGGGGCACGATACGCGCGCTGCCGCCGAGCTTCATTGCGCCGACTGTGGCCGCGTGCCGCTGACCGGCGAGCAGGTCTTTGAGTTCGACCAAGGCGCGGTCTGCACACTCTGCCGCGACGGGCACAGCGGTTCTCCGCGGGCCATCTCACCGGTGCTCCACGTTGAACACGGCGTAAGCGTTCGCAGAACGACGCTGCCGCGCGCCGCTTAGCCGTCGGCCGCACGCTTTCCGCTGCGCTCCCTCGGTAGACTGCGGCTCGCAATGCAGCCCTGCACGATTTCCCAGAAGATCGACCGGCCGGTGGAGGTCGTCTTCGACTACCTCTCCGATCTGGCGAACTACTCAGAGTTCACCGAGCACTTCCTTACCGATTGGCGGATGACGCGCGAGGAGACTTATGGGCTGGGAGCTGGCGGGCGCTTTCATGAGGACCTGCCATTCGATCGCTTCGGCTGGGGCGACATGGCGATCGTTGAGTACAAAGCGCCGCGGTTGATCGTGCTCGTCGGCTGCGGCGGCAAGTACAACAGGATTCGCACTTTGACGGCCTTCGAACTCAGTGAAGACGGCAACGGCGGAACCGAGATAACGCTCACGGTCGAGACGCGCCCGGTCTTCCCAACCGACAAGGTCGTCGGCGCAGTCGGTCAGAACCGCGCTCGGCGTCGCGGCTGGCGCAAGGCGCTGGGGCGCCTCGCGCGGATCCTCGAGGAGGGCAAAGCGCGCGGGCCGCGTGCCACGATTGCCGGCGGCGCCCGCAAGCCGGCGACAGGGCTGCGCGGCTAGGCCTTGCCGCAGCTCAATCGAATACAGTTTGGAGCCGCAATGTTCCGTCGCCTTTTTGCCCTCACTCTTCTCTCCGCCGCGCTGGCTGGTCTTGCCGGCTGCGGTGACAAGGAGCCAACCGTCTCCGTAGGCGAGTCGGAGGCGATCTTCGTGACGCTTGGTGATCTTCAGTACCAAGTTCAAATGTCGCGTCAGCTCAATCCCGCCGACGCCGGTGACAGCGATCTGCTGGCTGGTATCGAACCGTCCGAAGCGCAGCTGGGGGCGGAGGACCTCTGGTTCGGCGTGTGGGTTCGAGCGTTCAACAGCAGCGCGAAGGATGTCTTGACCGCCGACACATTCAAGATCGCGGACACGCGCGGCGAGGAGTTCGAGCCGGTGGTCGTTGAAGAGAGCAACAAGCTTGTCTTCCGCAAAGCGCCGGTTGAAGCCGACGGTGGCCAATATCCGAACCCGAACAGTGCTGCCGCCAACCTTCCAACCACCGGTGCGATCCTGATCTTCAAGCTGCCTAATCCGGTACTCAATTACCGCCCTCTTGAGCTCGAGATCGAAAGCAGCGAGATCCCCGGCAAGAAGGCCACCGTCACACTCGACGTTTAGCGCCGCGCGAGCATCGCGCTTAGTACCCCTTGCGCTGCCGGGGCCGCGGTCTCGCCGCCGGTACCGGCGCCAACAAACATCACGCCGACGGCGCTGCTGGCGATCTTCTCTTTCCCGGCGGGCGCGAAGGCAATGAACCAGGCGTCGGTGTCCTCAGGGTTTTCGCTTGGGGAACGGAGCTCGGCGGTGCCGGTCTTGCCGGCGACGGTGACGCCCGGAATCGCGGCCGCGGTTCCGGTGCCACCTCGCACGACGCCGATCATGAAGCGCTCGAGGATCTTGGCTGTCGACGCCTTGATCGCCTGCGCGCCGCTTGAAGCTTTTGTCTGATCTGCTTTCGCTTGGCTCAGCGTCGGGGTTACGAGCCGTCCTCTGCGAGCGACGGTCGCCGCGACAAGCGTCATCTGCAGCGTGCTGGCCTGCACCTGTCCTTGGCCAATCGCCGATGACCCGACGTTGAGGTCGTCCCCAAGCTCGAGCGGAATTGTGCTCTGCGCCGCGCCAGGTATCGGCGAGATGCGGTTAAAACCGAAGCGCTGTGCGGCGGCGACGAGTTTTGCCTCGCCGAGTTTGGCGCCGAGAGGGGCGAAGACCGAGTTGCAGGACTCGGCAAATGCCTCGCCGAGAGTTCCGCCGCAAACTTCGCCGCCGGCGTTCGATATACGGAAGCCCGAGAGCTCAATCCCTGACATAAACGGGTAGGTCGATTTGGTGCTTGCGACTCCAGCGTCGAGCGCACCGGCGGTCGAAACCACTTTGAAGGTCGATCCGGGCGGCTGAAGCAGTGAGAACGCCTGGCCGGCGAATGCTTCGATCGCGCCGTTGCGTGGGTTCATCGCGACGACTCCGCCTTGGCGGCCTGTCATTGCGCTAATGGCCGCTTGTTCGACGCTCGGCACAATCGTCGTTCGCACCTTCTCGCCGGAGCTTCCGGCTGAACGGGCGATCACGCGATCGCCTGCTCTAAGCGTTCCAGAGGGGCGCCCTGCGAGCTGCGGCTGAAAGATCAATTCAAGGCCGGAGATTCCCACCTGGGCGTCGGGCGGAATCCCAAGCGCATTGGTCTCCAAAGCCCGTTCGACGGGAATTGGCCCGATCTGCCCGACAACTTCGTTGGAGACAGCAGGGATTGATGAGGTCCGCGCCGCTCCTTCCGCGAGTACCTGCCCATCTTTGGTCAGCAGCGACCCGCGCTCCGGCATCGTCGTGTTGCGCGTCAGCTGCTGTCCGGGTCTTAGGTCGGGGAAGGCATTGGAGGGAATCCACGCGATACGGGTGTTGTCGCCATCTTCGACCGTCTGCAGAACGACTTCGCCGCGCACGGTGCCAAAGATCCTCGTGCGGATCGTCAGCGGAACTCGCCAGCGCCCGTCGCCAGCCTCTTTTGGCTCGCCAGCTCTCACCGATCGCTCTGCGGCCGTCGCGGTTGCGAGCGTTGTGCGGTTCGACTGTGCGAAGTCCAGCAGCGGCGTGCTCTTCTGGGCTTGCGTCGTTAGCTGCGCATGCATCGTCGCCCAATCGGCCTTCGACCAAGCTTGGGCGTAAGCGCGAACCTCGTCCTCGCCGGCAGAGCCCGACGACGCTCCAGCGATCGCGCCAAAAAGGAATGCCAGACCGGCAACGAGTGCTACCGGAATCGCACGCCGCCGCAACAGATCGTTGCGCTTCTGCGCTTCCGTTAGCTTCGCTTTCGAGCGGGGAGCCGCCGCCGCTCGCGTGGGCCGTGGCTGGTTTGGCTTCTCGCTCATTGGTAGCTCACAGCTTGGATTTTAAGGTAGCCAACACGGTGGTCAGAATAGGTTCGGTCCGGCAGGTCGCTACGCTGCGGCGCGATGGGTAAGACACTGATCATCGCCGAGAAGCCTTCCGTGGGGGAGGATCTCGCTCGCGTTCTTCCTGGCCCGTTCAAGAAGAAAGCGGGAACCGGCGAGAAGCGCTCCCGCGCCCTCGAAGGCCCCGATCACATCATCAGTTGGGCAGTCGGGCACCTCGTTTCGCTAGCCGATCCAGACCAGTACGACGAGAAGTTCAAGAAGTGGCGGATGGCGGATCTGCCGATCGTCCCAACCAAGT
>CAJBIG010000040.1 GCA_903953065.1 uncultured Solirubrobacterales bacterium | reverse complement strand
CTTCCTCTTGGCAAACGGCCTGAAGTCGAAGTTTGATCAGGTGATGGCGCAGCTGAACAAGCGCACGATCCCAGTAGACGGGAACAAGCGCTACACGCGCTGGGATCTGCTCGACGTTCTTAACGACGACGTTGACTTCTATCCGGTGACTGGCGACCAGAGCTGGGCGCAGGCCAAGCAGGCCGTCACCTATTCGTGGAACGCCCTTTTCGGCTCGAACAGTGAGAAGGTCGCCGCGCGCAAAGCCCTTGCCGCACCCGACTTGCGCAGCCCCACTACCGGTACTGCGGGAAGCCACTGGTCGGCGGTCGTCTGCCAGGACTACGCCGATCGAATCTCAAACTCGCGCCAGCAGGAACGCCTTCGCTGGATTAACAAAGAAGGGCCGATCTATGGCGGCTCGCTCGGCGTCGATTACCTCACCACCTGCAACGGATACGGCGGAGCCCGCGCCAACGCGGTTCCGCGTCCGAAGCGCTACGGACCGCCGATCCCAGGCATCATCTCCAACACGACACGCGACGGCGAGACGCCCTACCAGTGGGCAGTGAACATGGCGCGCACCTACCCGACGATGCGCGCCATCACCTTGGTCGGAGGCATCCACGGAACCTTCGGGCTCAGCCAGTCGACTTGCGTGGACACGCCGATCGCGAACTTCCTCGTCACCGGTTCGCTGCCGGCAGTTGACCTCGCCTGCCCGTTCTCTCCGCCGCCTTCGGCGCCTTAAGCGCTACTCAGGAATCGTCTGACCGTCCGGGTAGCAGTTGCCGGTTGCGGCGTCGTACTGCTCACCGTCGGGGCAGTCGCCCTGCGGGTTATTCTGCTGCGTTGTGGTTGGCGCTGCGGTGGTTGCCGCCGGCGCTGTGGTCGTGGCTGCCGGCGTTGTGGTCGTCGTGTCCGAGCTGCCGCAGGCGGCGGCGCCAAATGCGAGCGCCGAGTGAAACTCCACGAGCTCCCGGTCGTTTATCCATGCGAACAGAGCGCCAGAATCGGCGTCGGCCAGCTCGTCGAGCATCGAGCCCATATCCTTATGCGTCCTATGTCCTCCACCACAGAGACAAATGGCTGGCTCGCCGCGCTGCTCGGCGTCGACTCGCTCGAGGAGGGCGCGGAGCTCGACGTGCACGGCCGTCACGCCGTCGTTCGCGATGGCATCGTGCGCGTGGGCCTCGACGTCTCCGACCAGCAGGCCGACACCGCCGAGATGTTCGGCTTCAAATGGGCGCAGGAGGACACGTTCACGCGGCCCGACTACCTCGAGAAGACGCGCTCGTGGCTGGAGTCACGCTACGGGCGCCTCGCCGCCGCGCCGTGGCTGAAGGAGCACGGGCCCGACCCGATCGTGCTCGACGCCGGCTGCGGCGCGGGGCTCAGCGGCCGCGAGGTCTTCGGGCCACTCGCGGGGCGCGTGCGCTACCTCGGCGCCGACATCACCCCAGCCGTGGACACGGCCAAGCGCCGCTTCGCCGAGATCGACATGCCGAGCGCCGCGTTCCTGCAGGCCGACTTGCTTGACCTGCCGCTGGCGCCCGCGTCGCTGGACCTCATCTTCTCCGAGGGCGTCCTGCACCACACCGACTCCACCGAGGGCGCCCTCAAGGCGCTAGCTCCGCTGCTGAAGCCCGGCGGGCGCTTCCTCTTTTACGTCTACCGGCGCAAAGCGCTGATCCGCGAGTTCACCGACGACGCGATCCGCGAGCAACTGCAGGCGATGACGCCCGAAGAGGCATGGGTCGCCATCGAGCCGCTGACGAAGCTCGGCATCGCCCTCGGCGATCTGAACGTGGAGATTGGGGTGCCCGAGGCCGTCGACGTGCTCGGGATCCCCGCGGGGACGATTAACATCCAGCGGCTCTTCTACTGGAACATCTTCAAGGCCTACTACGACCCGGAGATGACGTTCGGAGAGATGCAGCACCTGAACTTCGACTGGTACGCGCCGAAGAACGCGTCGCGCCACACCGAGGAGGAGGTCGCGGCATGGTGCGACCAGGCGGGCATGGACGTTGAGCACGTCCACGTGCATCTTGCGGGCATCACGATGCGCGCGCGCAAGCGCTGATCGTGGCCAACCGCCGAGCAGGCCGATGAGCCGAACGTTGCCGAGACGCAGTGGATGCGCAACATGATGGGCGAATTCCCCTACGCCGTTCAGAGCGTGCCCGCCCCCGCCTTGGCTACCGATTACGTGCCGGCAGCGACCGTTGAAAAGGCGATGGGTCCTTACTACCCTCGCTCGGCCCAGTGCACGGTCGCCGTCTTTGAAGCGCAGGGCGTCGACGGGTGCTTTGCGGCGAGCGCCGCCGGCT
>CAJBIG010000039.1 GCA_903953065.1 uncultured Solirubrobacterales bacterium | reverse complement strand
CGGGGTCTTGCAGGCGAGCGCTTCGCGGTCCGCAATTCGGGCGCCAGCGCTGTTGTCGAAGGCGTCGGCGACCATGGCTGCGAGTACATGACCGGTGGCCGCGTTGTTGTGCTCGGCCCGACCGGCCGCAACTTCGCCGCCGGAATGAGTGGCGGTCTTGCCTTCGTGCTCGATGAGGACGGCAGCTTCGCGCAGCGCGTCAATCCCGAGATGGTCGATCAGCTCGAGCAGCTCGATGAGGCCGACGCGATCGAGGTTCGCAACCTCGTCGCTGAGCACACCGCGCGCACCGGTTCGACCGTCGGGCAGCGCGTACTGGATAACTGGGCTGAGCTGCAAGGCTCATTCGTGAAGATCTACCCGGCCGACTACAAGCGCGTGCTGGCCGAGCTGGCTCAGCAAGAGGCTGAAAACGCCGATCACCCGACCGTTGACGCGAGCGAGGTCGGTGGCTGATGGGACAGACCGGCGGTTTCCTCAAGATTGAGCGGGTCGGCATTCCTTACAAGAGCCCGCTGGAGCGGGTTGAGCTCGAGCCGTACAAGGAGTTCGTCGAGAGCCGGCCGGACGAGGAGCTCGCCGCCCAGGGCGCGCGCTGCATGGACTGCGGCGTTCCGTTCTGCCACAACGGCTGCCCGCTTGGGAACCTGATTCCCGATTTCAACGATCTTGTCTATCAGCAGGAGTGGCAGGCGGCAATAGTTCGCCTCCACGCAACAAACAACTTCCCGGAGTTCACCGGTCGTCTCTGCCCTGCGCCGTGCGAGGCAGCCTGCGTGCTCGAGATCCGCGAGGGTGAATCGGTAACGATCAAGCAGATCGAACTTTCGATCATCGACCGCGCTTGGCAGGAGGGCTGGGTCAAGCCCGAGCCGCCACAGGCCGAAAGTGGCCGCTCTGTCGCCGTCGTCGGTTCCGGCCCGGCCGGCCTCGCGGCTGCCCAGCAGCTTCGCCGCGCCGGCCACAAGGTCGTTGTTTTCGAGCGCGATGAGGCGCCGGGCGGGTTGATCCGTTTCGGTGTTCCCGATTTCAAGATCGAAAAGCACGTGATCGACCGCCGCGTTCAGCAGCTGATCGACGAAGGGGTCGAACTGCGTTACGGCGTCGATGTTGGAGTTGACGTCACAGCCGACGAGCTGAAGAGCGATTTCGATGCCGTCGTGTTGGCAATCGGCTCGCGCGTGCCGCGCGACCTCGACGTTCCAGGCCGCGAGCTGGACGGCGTTCATTTTGCGATGGAGTACCTCTACGGACGCAATCGCTGGGTCGCCGAGCAGCTTGGGCCACAGCCGCCGGCGCCGGCGCCGACCGACCTGCCGAAGATCACTGCGGAGGGCAAGCACGTGGTCGTCGTCGGCGGCGGCGACACCGGCGCCGACTGCGTCGGCAACTCGATTCGCGAAGGAGCGCTCAGCGTCGTACAGCTCGAACTTCTTCCGGAGCCACCTGAGCATCGACCCGACGACCGCACGCCGTGGCCGCTATGGCCACAGAAGTACCGACTCTCCTATGCGATGGAGGAGGCCCGCGAGATTGGCCGCGGCGAGCAGGACTTCTCGGTCGTGACGACTCATTTTTCCGGCGCCGACGGCAAGGTCACGGCGCAGCACATCGCGCAGGCCGAGGCGGCGCCGCCGTTCGCCCCCGTGCCAGGCAGCGAACGAGAGCTGAAGGCCGATCTCGTGCTGCTTGCAACAGGGTTCACTAACCCCGAAGCCGAGGGCCTTGTCGCCGAGCTCGGCTGCGAGCTCGACACCCGCGGCAACATCGAAGCGCCGACGTATCAGAGCTCCGAGGCCGGCGTCTTTGTTGCCGGCGATGCCCGCCGCGGGCAGTCGCTGATCGTCTGGGCAATAAACGAAGGACGACGCTGTGCGCGTATGGTTGACAAGTACTTCGCTGAAGTTTCCGTCTGATTAGGAGAACGAAATGATTAGCCAGCAGCTGCCACGGACCGCCATTATCGGAGCCGGGTCATCCGGCATCACAGCGCTGAAAACCTTTGCCGAACGCGGCTTTGACGTCACCTGCTTCGAGGCCTCCGACCGGATTGGCGGCAACTGGGTCTATGAGAACAGCAACGGCATGTCGGCCTGTTACCGCGACCTGCACATCAACACCTCGCGGCTGCGCATGGCCTACTCCGATTACCCGATGCCGGATGACTACCCCGATTATCCAAACCACGCTCAGATCGCGGCCTACTTCGATGATTACGTCGACCACTTCGGTGTCCGTGATCGAATCCGATTTGAAACGCCGGTTCAGCACGCCGAACGCCTTTCGGACGGCACATGGGAGCTGACGCTCGGCGACGGCAGCAGCGAGCGCTTCGATGCTCTGCTGGTAGCCAACGGGCACCACTGGAATCCCCGCTGGCCGGAGCCCGCCTTCCCCGGTTCTGATTCATTCAAGGGTGAGCAGATGCATGCTCACTCGTACATGCGCCCCGACTCGCTCGACGGCAAAGACGTCGTTGTACTGGGAATGGGCAACAGCGCAATGGACATCTCTGTCGAGGCATCGTATGTCGCGGAGAATGTCTATCTAGCGGCTCGCCGCGGTTCATACATCGTGCCGAAGTACATCTTCGGCAAGCCGACCGATCAGCTCGGTGGCTGGGTCAACCCGCGGATCCCGTTCAAGATTCGCCAGAAGGCCGTTGCCAAGTTGATCAACACCTACGTCGGCAAGGTGACCGACTTTGGACTTCCGAAGCCCGACCACGAGTTCGGTGAGGCTCACCCAACGATCTCGAGCCGGATCCTCGACCGCATCACGCACGGAGCGATCAAGGTCAAGCCAAATATTCGCCTCCTCGAAGGTGATGAGGTTGAGTTCGAAGACGGCAGCCGCGTCCACGCCGACGTCGTGATCTACTGCACCGGCTACAAGATCACATTCCCGTTCTTTGACGAGGACTTCATCTCCGCTCCAGAAAACCGGATCGACCTCTATCGCCGTGTTTTCAAGCCCGACATTCCGAACCTGTTCTTCATCGGCCTGCTGCAGCCGCTCGGCGCAGTGATGCCGCTCTCAGAGGCCCAGGGTCGCTGGGTTGCCGACTATCTGAACGGCCGCTACAAGCTTCCGTCCGAAGCCGAGATGCGCACCTTCATTGCCAAGGACATGGAGAAGATGCAGAAGCGTTACGTCGCTTCCAAACGGCACACGATTCAGGTTGATTTCGACGACTACCTCTACGACCTTGGCAAAGAGGCCGTGGCCGGCGAGGCGCGCGCTCAGGCGAGCGGCTACCAGCGCCCGGTCGCGACGCTGGTCGAACGCGACGCTGCGCCAGCCTGAGCGGCAGGCAGCTTCAGCGTGGTCCGGCGGCCGCAGCCGGCGCGCCGAGCGTGATGTTGTTGCAGCTCTCGCATACCTCGGCTGGAATCACGCCTGCCTTCATCAGCAGCGCAAAGACCTTGCAGCCAACGCAGATGCCGAAAACCGATTCGAGCGTCGCAAAGGCCGCCAGCACGGCGAGCACGATCGAAGCCGCCCCAATCTGGTCGAAGCCAACTGCCAGCACCGCCGCCGTCACTGAGAAGACTGCGCCGATTCCCTGCGCAAAGCGTTTCGGCGGGCCTGGCACGAGCTTCTCCTCAAAGGGCAGCGCGGGGGTCAGGACGCGGGTGACGAACTGGCCGAGCGGGCTTAGCGTCGGCCCGGTCAGCACGCGAGCGAGGAAACCGTATGCCAGCACTATGAAGATCCATGGCTGGGCGAAGATGATCGCCGCGAGCGCGATCAGCACAACGCCGCCGGCGACGAGTCGTGCCGATACCTCATTGACGGGGTTGGGGAAAGAAAAAATCGATTCGGTCATCCTGAGATAAAAATAGCAAAGCGCTGATCGGCTTTAACTTGATTAGCCCTACGAACTCAAAATTTGCCCTAATTGGGGATTTTTCGGTCGCCGGGGAGGGGAAAACTTCGACTCGCTGGTGCTTTAGAGGGCAGCTGCAATGGAACAGATCGGTTACGACAGCCCGCCGCTAGGCCGCGAGGCCTCAAAGGCAGAGCTTGACGAGCTCGTCATTGAGGTCGTCAAACGCGATGCCGCCAGTCTGCTGCGCCTCTCGCGTCGGCACAGCCTCTGCGCCGACGATGCCGAGGACGCGTACCAGCGAGGCCTTGAGATCTTCATCAAGCACGCACCGCGCCTTGATCCCCGGCGCGCTCCTGCGTGGCTGCGCACAGTCATCAAGCACGAAGCGATGGCAGTAAGGCGAACCCGTCAGCGCGATCTCGCCGGCCACGAGATCGATTTCGATCAGCTTGAGAACGATCGTGGCGTTTCGCCGGAGGAGCGAGCGCTCGGCTTCGAGCAGGTAGCGCAGTCGGCTGAAGCTCTGCAGCGACTGAAGCCACAGGAGGTGCGTGCGCTTTGGCTGCGCGCCCAGGGCAATTCATACGACGAGATCCAAGCCGAGACAGGCTGGAGCCGGACCAAAGTCAACCGTTGCCTTTACGAAGGACGCCGCGCCTTCATCTCGAGGTATGCGGGCATCGAGTCCGGAGAGGAGTGCAAGCGTTGGGAACCCTTGCTGTCGGCGCTCGTTGACGGCGAAGCGACGAATGAGCAGCTCGTCGAGCTGCGCCCGCACCTGCGCCAATGCGGCTCCTGCCGGGGCGTCGTGCGCGAGATGCACCGCACGAGCGCGCCGCTGGCGGCAGTCTTTCCGGCCGCGTCGCTGGCTGCTGCGGGCACGCAGTTCGATCAGGCCGGCAACGTATTTGTTCGTACCTACGAAGCATTCACGACTTGGGCAAGTGAACGTTCTGCGTCTTCTCTCGTGCGAGCTCAGATAGTGACCGAGTCGGCGTTTGGCGCAGCCGGCAAAGTGACCGCCGTTGTAGCTGCCACGGCAGCGGCAGCCAGCGGCGGTGCTGTGGCGCTCGATCAGGTGTCGAGCGGAACGTCGCAGGCTCCGCAGCTGGCGCGTCTCTCCGCGCGCGCGGTCAGCAGCTCCGCGAGCGAAAGGTCCCGAGCTGAGCAAGCCGAGCGCCGCGCCCGCCAGCAGGCTCGTAGGCGCGCGCAGACAGCAGAAGAAGCCGCGGCCGCCGCGACGCCGGTGGCAGCCGCCCCGGATCCGGTCGCCGTTGCGCCGGCGCCGGTGATCTCGTCACCGGCGGCCTCGGCTCCATCGGTCTCGGCGCCAGAACCGGCGAGCGCCGAAATGGGTCTTGAGTAGAGCTGTCGATGTCCGATCGCAGGTGTCGTCCGCCGCGGCGCGTAATTTGCCTCCCTGATCCCCTGTCTTCGGAGCTGCCGTTGCCCCTTTGTTTCATAGAGCCTCAGGACGCGATTCGTGTAATCGCTGAATCTGTTGGCCGTGACGCCAGGCGCCAACTACTTGGCGAGCTCGTCCGCGCGTGGGTCGACGCGATCCCTGAAACCGATCTCGAAACGCATTACGTCAAGGCCGTCGCCGATCTCGACGAGCATGACCTGTCAATGCTCGCCGCATGGCACGCCTCAATGGAAGTCGGTCAACCGGTTGCCAACCGTGACTTTCTGCTCGGCGTCTTTGGGTCACTTGGTGAGCACCGACGCGAGGCCCTCAAGATCGCCGCAGGATTCCGAGGCGAAGAGGCTTTTGAAGCGGGGATCTCGGAAGAGCTGGCGCTTGAAACAGTCTTGCCGGCGCTCAGCCGCGAGCGCTGCGCCGAGCTGGCGGAAGAGTGTCTTGAGCTCTACCTCTGGGACCGAATGGGTTCCGACAACTAGCAGCAGCTGGCGGCGCCGACTAGGGCAGCGCCGGTGGGGGCTGCTTCACTTCTGTCGCCGTTCCTTCAACGTCGTAGTCGCGACTCGGTTTCTTGGCGCGGGCGTACTTCGCGGCGCGCGAACCAAAGAAGGCTCCGCGAAGGGTCCAACCGGCAGGCCCTCCAACGCTCGTTGCGGCGTACGTGATTGCTTTCGTCAGCGCGATTCGGCGGATGATGTCGCGCGTCGGCTGGAACAGGAAGAGCAGACCGACGATGTCGGTCAGGAAGCCCGGCGTCAGCAGCAGCGCACCGCCGGAGATAACAAGTCCGCCGTCGGCGGTCTCTTTCGCCGGCACCTTGCCGTTGCCTAGCGCGGCGCGGAACCGCAGCCACGAGCGCGAGCCTTCGCGCATTAAGAGCCAAGCGCCCAATATCGAATCGGCTACGAGAAGGGCGATAGTCCACCAGACGCCAATCATCGACCCGATCTGAATGATGATCGCTAGTTCGATGATTGGAACTACGATCAGAAGTAGAACTAGAAGAGGCATGACCCGTCTTCGATTGTAGGGAGTGGGGCGGGCTACAATCGCCGCTATGGCCAACGTTGACGAAGTCGAAGCGGCGCTAACGAACGTAATCGACCCTGAGTTGGGGCTCGACTTCGTTGAACTGGGATTGATCTACGAGATTGCCGTTGACGGGCCCAAAGTTCATGTCACCTACACGCTGACAACGCCCGCCTGCCCGATCGGCCCGATGGTCGCGGAGCAGATCGAAGAGTTCGTCAGCGTCCTCGACGGTGTTGAAGCCGTCGAGTCGGCAATGATCTTCACGCCGCCATGGACTCCCGAGATGATGAGCGAAGACGCGAAGTTTGCGCTCGGCTACTGAGCCGCCGCGGCTTCAGCTGACAGCTCCAGAAGCTCATCGATTGAATCCTGCAGCGCGTCGGCGAGCACGTCGATGTCGTCCATCTGGTCGTAGTCACCCAGCAGACCGAAGCTGAGTCCGCCGTCGTAGCTCATGATCGCTATTGCCAACGCATGGTTGCGCGGCAGAAAAGCGACCGGCGCGATCGAAAGCAGCCTCGAGCCGCCGACATAGAGCGGGAACTGCGGCCCTGGAACGTTGGTCACGATCAGGTTGAAAAGTCGCGTTGAGAAGTTCAGCCGCGACGCCTGAGCCAGCAGCGTTGGCGGCGCAAAGTTCTGTGCTTCGCTGATCACCTCGGCGCCGAGCGCCTGCTTCGATTCCTTCAGCCCATCCATCGACTGACGGACCATTCCGAGCCTGGCGATCGGGTCATCGATGTAGACCGGAAGCGGGCCGCGCATCGCGGCGATCTGGTTGCCGAACTCGTGGTGGGCTTCCTTCGGCCGGATTGACACCGGCACGAGCGCGCGCAGCTCAAGCCCTTCGGTGCGGACACCGCGCGACTGCAGCCAAGTTCGCAGTGCGCCGCTGACGACCGTCAGGACGGCATCGTTGACGGTTCCACCAAGCGCGTTCTTGATCTGCTTGAAGTCCTCGAGCTGAGCCTGCACTACACGGAAGCGTCGATGCGGCCCGATCTCTACGTTGAGCGGGGTCGCCGGCGCCGAGTTGATCCCGGCCCAAGCGATCTCGCCGATACCTTCGATCCCGTCGCGAATGCCATCGAAGACGGCTGCCGGGCTCGACGCCATCTTCGTGAGGCTCTTGACGCTGTCGATGGCCGTGCGCGCAACGCCCAGTGCTCCCGAGGCCAACAGGTCGGCGTCGCCGGGCTCAGGTGCCGGCATCCACGGCTCCGGTGGATGTTCAACAACGGTTCCCTCGGGCGAGAGGTCGAAGATCACGGTCGCCAGGTCAACTCCGGAGACTCCGTCGATCATCGCGTGGTGGGTCTTGTTGATCAGCGCCCAGCGGTCATCTTCAAGGCCTTCAATGATCCACATCTCCCAGAGCGGCTTTGAGCGATCGAGTTGCTGCGAGAAGATGCGCGAGGTCAGCAGCAGCAGTTGCTCTTCGCTGCCCGGGGGCGGCAGCGCCGTGCGGCGGACGTGGTATTCGATGTTGAAGCTCGGGTCGTCAACCCAAACCGGGCGGCCGCTGCGCATTGGCGGAATCGAGAGTTTCTGGCGATAGCGCGGCACGAGATGGAGGCGGCCGCGGATCGTGTCAAGGAACTGATCGAAGTCGGGAACCGGGTTCTCAAACATCGCGACGGCGCCGACATGCATGTGCGACGTCGGACCCTCCTGTTCGAGAAACGACGCGTCGAGCGCGGTCAATCGGTCAAAGTGTTCCTGAGCCATACTCTGAATTTATACTGATCGAAGCAACTCCGGCTGTAATTACACGTACAGCGCGGCGCAGGAGGTCAACCCACCCGATGGAGCCCGAGCCCACAACAGAGCAAGAGAAACCGCCTTCCAGGGGGATTCGCGTCCTTGTAATTGTGCTGCTTGTGCAGCTTCTGTTGGCCGGTGTGCTGATCTACTTCGCGCTCGCTGGCTGGCCGTGGGTTCCCAGCGCGCCCGCCCAAACCGGCCGCGAAGCGGTTGCAGCTCGCTTCTTAGCGGGGCAGCCGGGCGACGGCGTGCCGACCCCGAGCGTCAATAGGTTCGATCGGGCGCGCGCCTTCAGCTTGCTCCGCAGGCAGGTTGACCGCTACGGCCGGAGGCCGGCAGGCTCTGCCAGCTCGAGGCGACTTGCCAAAGACTTGGCCGGGCGCCTTCCGGCCGGAAAGCTGGAGCCGTTCACGGCCGGAAAGCTGAGACTGAACAATGTTGTTGGCGTGATCCCAGGGAGGCTGCCTGCTGTTGTCGTCGCCGCGCACTATGACGTCCAGCCCGAGCCGAAGGGTTTCGTCGGAGCCAACGATGGCGCGGCGGCAACCTCTGCAGTCGTCGAGCTCTCGCGCGCATTCGCGGCGCGGCCGGTCGCCGAGGGCCGCGAGCTTCGTTTCGTTCTCTTCGATGGAGAGGAGGAGCCGGCTGGTTCGTTCGACTTCTATACCAATGGAATGCGCGGCTCGCGTGCTTACGCAGCGCGTCATTCGGGTGAGGTTGGCGAACTGGTGTTGCTCGATTTCGTCGCAAATCGCGGCCTGCAGCTTCCGCGCGAGGCCACCTCAAACCGCCAGCTTTGGGCCAAACTGCGCGCCGCAGCCGTGCGCTCCGGAACTGCCGCGAGCTTCCCTGGCGGCACGGGAGCCGCGGTCTGGGACGATCACACGCCGTTTCTTGAGCGCGGCGTCGCAGCGATCGACCTGATCGACTTCGAGTACCCCTGGCGCGACACGCTGGGCGACAACCTCAGCAAAGTCTCGCCCCGGGCGCTCGATGTGACCGGTGAAACGGTCTACACGCTGGTCGATGAGCTGCGTCGCCGTTAGCTCTTCGTACAATGGCGCCTTAGTGAATGCTCCCGAGAAGATTCTGCTGGCCGCTCCGCGCGGCTACTGCGCCGGCGTTGATCGCGCCGTCCAGTCGGTCGAGCGCGCGCTTGAGGCTCACGGCGCGCCTGTATACGTGCGTAAAGAGATCGTTCACAACAAGCACGTCGTAGAGCAGCTTCGCGATGCCGGCGCGATATTTGTCGACGAGCTGAACGATTCAATCCCGGAAGGCGCGGTCACGGTCTTCTCCGCACACGGCGTCGCGCCCTCCGTTCACATTGAGGCAGCCGAGCGAAAGCTGCAAACAATCGACGCGACCTGCCCGCTGGTCACGAAGGTCCACCGTGAAGCCGTCAAGTTCGCCGAAGACGGCTACACAATCATCCTGATTGGCCACGACGGCCACGAGGAGGTCGAGGGGACGATGGGCGAGGCACCCGATTCGATCATCCTCGTCGAGACCGTCGCCGACGTCGACGCGCTTGAAGTCGATGACCCCGAGAAGCTCGCCTTCATTTCGCAGACAACGCTCTCGGTAGACGAGACCAGCATCATCATCGACCGCCTGCGCGAGCGTTTTCCCTCGATCATCAGTCCGCGCACCGATGACATCTGTTACGCCACGACCAACCGTCAAGCGGCCGTCAAACAGCTCGCGCCGCTCTGCGAACTGGTTCTGGTAATTGGGTCGAAGAACTCATCCAACTCCAACCGTCTGGTTGAGGTGGCGCGCGAGCACGGCGCCGATTCCTACCTAATCGACAACGAGACGCAGGTCGAAGAGGACTGGCTCGAAGGCGTAGCCACGCTCGGCATCACGTCGGGCGCAAGCGCTCCCGAGGAGCTGGTCCAGCGCCTTGTTGATCTCTTCCGCGACGCTGGAACAACCGAAGTCGAAGAGTTCACGGTCGTCGAAGAGGACGTCCGTTTCATGCTGCCAAAGGCGATCCGCCAGGCGACTGCAGTCAGCGACTCTTAACCTTCACTTAGCCAAGCGCGCAGCTCATCGTTGTGCTCGCCCAGTCGTGGCGGGCGGCTTTGGGGGACGGCTGGCGTGCGGCTAAGCCGCATCGGTGAGCGGGTCGAACGGACGCCTTCCAGTTCCACTATCGGCTCAAGGCCCAGCGCGTCGGCAAATTCGTAGGCCTGCGCAACGTCATTGACCGGTCCGGCAGGGACGCCGGCTGCCGTGAGCCGCTCGGTCCAGATTTCAGCGCTCTCATCCGCGAAGATCTCGCTGAGGATTGCGATCAGCGCGTCGCGGTGGACTACTCGCTCGCTGTTCGTAGCGAAGCGCGAGTCCGTTGCAATCTCAGGTTGACCTATCTCGTCGCAAAACCGCGTGAAGATTGCGTCGTTGCCGACCGCCAGCGCTAAGTCACCTGTCGCCGTTGGGAACGTTTGGTAGGGAGCGATGGAAGGGTGGGCATTGCCTGTTCGAGCCGGAAGCTCGCCGGTGTTAAGGAAGCCGGAGCCAACGTTCAGCAGCATCGCAAGGGCGCTGTCGAGCAGCGCCACCTCAACGTGCTGACCCTCCCCGCTGCGCTCGCGCTCCTGCAGCGCCGCCAGCGTTCCGGTGGCAGCGTAGAGGCCGGTCGCCAGATCGATCAGCGCTGTGCCTGGCTTCATTGCCGGGCCGTCTGCTGCGCCTGTGATCGACATGTAGCCAGACATCGCTTGAACCAGCAAGTCGTAGCCCGGAAGCGCGGCCCCCTCGTCGCTCGAGCCGAAGGCGCTGATCGAGGTGTAGACCGCACGCGGGTTGTACTGGCGGACGGCCTCCCAACCGAAGCCGAGCCGGTCCATTGTCCCAGGACGGAAAGATTCGAATATCACGTCGGCGCGGCGGCATAGTTCGTGCGCAAGCTGCTGGTCGGCCGGATCCTTAAGGTCGAGCGTCAGTGAACGCTTGCCGCGGTTGAGGCCGAGGTAGTAGGTCGAGCCTTCCTCAACAAACGGCGGGCCCCACTGGCGCGTATCGTCGCCACCCTCCGGCTTCTCGATCTTAATTACGTCGGCACCGAGGTCCGCCAGCGTCTGGCTGGCGAGCGGCCCAGCGAGCACGCGGCTGAAGTCGGCGACGATGATTCCTGAAAGTGCTCCGGCTGTCATTGCTCGTCAGGCTACCCTGCCCGGCGATGCGAACACTTGTCATCTCCGACACACACATCGGCTCGCGCCGCCCGGTTGACATCCTGCGCAGGCCGGAGCCACTGGCAGCGCTGTGCGAAGCGCTCGCCGATATCGACCGGCTTGTTCTGCTTGGTGACCTGCTTGAGCTGCGTCACGGACCGCTCTATGACGCACTCGGCGACGCAAAGCCAATTGTCGAGGCGATCGGTGCTGCGCTGCCAAAAGGCTCGGAGGTTGTGATTGCGGCAGGCAACCACGATTCAGCGCTCGTCTCTCCGTGGCTAGCTCGCCGCGGCGCGCTTGAGGCGCCGGGGCCGCTGGGGCTAGAAACTAGGGCCACCGCCGGCGCATCGCCGGCGGCCGAGGCGATCGCCGGCTGGCTCGGCAAGCGCGTCGACTGCTCGGTTGCGTACCCGGGGATCTGGTTGCGCGATGACGTCTGGGCAACCCACGGTCACTACCTCGACCGGTTGATAACAATCCCAACCTTCGAGCGGATTGTCGCGGGCGCGATGGCGCGGATCGTTGGCAGGCTGCCAGATGAGCCTGGCGGCGCAACGGCTGAGGATTTCGAGGCCGCACTCTCTCCCGTCTACGCCTGGCTTGACCAGATCGCCAACGGCCGCGCCGCCGGTGGCCGTTGGGCAACCGGTGCGGCGACGACAAAGGCTTGGACTCTGCTCTCCGGCGACGGCCGCGCGCCGCTGCGCGGCAAAGCGCTGGCGGCTCTGCTGCCACTTGGAATTGCGGGAATCAACCTCGCCGGTCTTGGACCGGTCAGTTCGAAGATCTCAAGCGATGAACTGCGCCGCGCAGGCCTTGAGGCGATGAGCGGCGTCGTCAGCCTGCTCGGTGTCGATGCCGAGTACGTGATCTTTGGCCATACCCACTGCGCCGGTCCGTTGCCATGGATGGACCCGGCCGAGTGGCGGCTGCCCAACGGCGGCCAGATGATCAACTGCGGCTGCTGGACCGACGAGCCGCGGATCAACAGCACCGAGATGGTCAGCCCCTACAGACCGGGGCGTGGCGTCCTGGTCACCGATTCCGGGCCACCGCAGCAGCTTGTGATCGCCGACGATCTTGGCCAGCGGCCGACGAGCGGCTTCTAACCAGCTGGAGCGGCAAGCCCAGCGCTGAAGCAGGTTGCGTGGACCGTTAGAGACGGCTCGGCGTGTAATTCGAGGACGGCGTCGCAGTGGTGGCCGTGGTCGATAAGCAGATGAGCCCCTGCTGCTTCGATCTCGTGCGGCTCACCGTTGACGGTTAGAACGCCGCTCGCCTCCGTCACGACCCAGACTTGCCCGGCGCCGTACGGGCCGCAGTAGGCGCCTGGCTGATCGGGGGTCGGTACGACGAGCTCTGCGTCCATACCGTCGGCAGCGTCGATCAGCTCGGTCAGCGGCTCGTCGAGGCCGAGCAGCTCTTGGATAGCCGTCTCAGTCTCCTCGTAGCCGCCTTCGCCGTAGTGGACCTCGGTCAGCATCAGGTCTGGGCCGAAGAGGTAGCGGGCAGGCCAGCCCGGGTTGTCGAAGGCGCGCCAGTATTCGAAGTCCG
>CAJBIG010000038.1 GCA_903953065.1 uncultured Solirubrobacterales bacterium | reverse complement strand
GGCCTCAGCGACCAGCTGCGCCATCTCTGGCTCGTGGCTAAAGGCGCTGACGTCGTTGATGTAGCTAGCGCCGGCCTCAAGTGCAGCGGCGGCGACGGCGACCTTCATCGTGTCGACGCTGATCTGAACCCCCGGCGCGGCTGCGGCGAGCGCCTCGATCACCGGAATCACGCGGCGCAGCTCTTCGGCCTGGTCGACCGGCTCGGCACCGGGGCGGGTTGACTCGCCGCCGACGTCGATGATCGCTGCACCCTGCTCAATCAGCCCCAGGCTGTGAGCAACTGCGGCATCGGTCGTCGGTAGCAGGCCGCCGTCGGAGAATGAATCCGGCGTCGCGTTGCAGACGCCCATCACCTTCCACTCAGCGCTCATCGGCTACCGGCGCGCGGCGGCTTAGGCCGGTTCAGGCTTCTCAGGCAGATCGAGGCCACGCGCCTCGAGCGCTCCACCGGCAAGCCCAGGCTGCGTCGTTGGCCGCGGTAGATCGCGCTCAACTTCGCCTGCGGACTCGGCCGTTCCGTCGGTCGGCGGCGCCGGAGCGTCGTCGGGACCGAAGACATCTTCTTCGCTCTTGCCTTCGAGCAGCGCAAGGAATTCATTCTTCTCGATCGTCTCACGCTTGAGCAGGATTCGCGAAGTTGTTTCAAGCACCTCGCGGTGCTCGGTCAGCATGTCCTTGGCGCGCTGGTGCGACGATTCGACGATACGGCGGATCTCGTCGTCGATCTCGCGTGCGATCTCATCCGAGTAGTCCGGCTCGGAGGAGAACTCGCGGCCGAGGAACGGCTGTCCTTGATCGCGGCCGAAGACGCGCGGGCCAAGTCGTTCGCTCATCCCGAAGCGCATCACCATCTGCTTGGCGGTCGCTGTGACCTTCTCGATGTCGTTCGAAGCGCCGGTAGTGATCTCGCTGAAGACAATCTCCTCGGCAGCTCGACCGCCGAGCGTCATCGCCATCGAATCGAGCAGCTCGGCGCGCGTTGTGAGGAAGCGATCCTCCTGCGGCATCGAGATCGTGTAGCCGAGCGCTTGGCCGCGACTGACGATTGAGATCTTGTGAACCGGATCGGAAAACTCGAGGTAGTGGCCGACGATCGCGTGGCCCATCTCATGAAATGCGGTGACGAGCCGTTCCTTGTCACTCATCACGCGCGTCTTCTTTTCGGGGCCTGCGATCACGCGCATGATCCCCTCTTCAAGCTCAACCTGAGTTACCTCGCGCTTGCCGTGGCGGGCCGCCAGCAGCGCGGCCTCATTTACGAGGTTGGCGAGGTCGGCGCCGGTGAACCCGGGGGTCTGGCCGGCAAGAGTGTCGGTGTCGATCTCCTTCGCCAGCGGCTTTCCGCGTGTGTGAACGTCGAGGATCCGCGCGCGGCCTTTGCGATCGGGGCGGTCGACGACGATCTGGCGATCGAAACGGCCCGGGCGCAGCAGCGCCGGGTCAAGAATGTCGGGGCGGTTGGTGGCGGCGATCAAAATCACGTTGTCGGTCATCGTGAAGCCGTCCATCTCAACGAGCAGCTGGTTGAGCGTCTGCTCGCGCTCATCGTGACCGCCGCCCATACCGGCGCCGCGGTGGCGACCGACGGCGTCGATCTCGTCAATGAAGATGATGCAGGGCGAGTTCTGCTTTGCCTGCTCGAAGAGGTCGCGAACACGGCTGGCGCCGACGCCGACGAACATCTCGACGAAGTCGGAGCCGGAGATTGAAAAGAAGGGAACGCCAGCCTCGCCGGCGACGGCGCGAGCCAGCAGCGTCTTGCCGGTTCCTGGAGGGCCAAAGAGCAGCACTCCCTTCGGGATCCGGGCTCCGAGCGCTTGGAACTTCTTCGGGTTCTCGAGGAACTCCTTGATCTCATGCAGCTCTTCGACGGCTTCATCAACGCCAGCGACGTCGCGGAATGTGATCTTCGGCGAATCGGCCGTCATCCGCTTCGCCTTCGACTTGCCGAACGACATCACCTTCGAACCGCCACCTTGCATCTGGTTCATCAAGAAGATCCAGAAGCCGATGAAAATCAGGAACGGCAGCACGTACGTCAGCAGCGAGAGCCAACCGCTCGTCTTGCTGCTTTGGATGTTGTAGCCGCCGGAGAGCTTGCCTTGGTCCTCGGCGCTCTGAAGCTGTGCTTCGAGCCGGTCGGCGCCCGCAGTGGTGAAACCGGTTTCGTACGGCTTGCCGGTACGAGGAGTAACCACGACGGTGTTGTTCTTCGTCTTCAGGTCGACCGTCTTGAGGTCACCGGCAGAGAGCTGCGTAATGAACTCGCTGTAGGTAGGAGCCTTCTCCTTCTGCCCACCGGTGATCAAGCGCTGCGCGAAGAACGCGAGCACGATCACGATCAGGATTGGGAAGGCTGCGCTCTTGAAAAAACGGCTCATTGAGTGAGATACGTTACGCGGGTAGCTGTGGGATTACGGTGTTGGGACAGATCCTTCAGGGTAACAGCAGCTGACTGGCCTACGAACCACTCTCTGGCCGCAGCAGCGAGGCAACGTAGGGCAGATTGCGCCAGCGCTCGGCGTGATCGAGGCCATAGCCAATCGCGAAGCGGTTGGGGATCTCAAAACCGACGTACTTGATTGGCACGTCGGCCTTCCGTCGCTCTGGCTTCGTCAGCAGCGAACACACTTCGAGCGAGGCCGGGTCGCGCGCGCCGAGGTTGCGCAGCAGGTACTGCAGCGTCAGCCCCGAGTCGACGATGTCCTCGACGATCAGTACGTCGCGCCCTTCGATCGGCGCGTCGAGATCCTTGAGGATTCTCACCACGCCGCTGGAATCGGTCTGCGAGCCGTAGGAGGCGAGCGCCATAAAATCAAGCTCGCAGGGCGCCGTGATCTTGCGCATCAGGTCGGCGAGGAAGAAGGTGGCCCCCTTCAGCACGCCGACGAGCAGCAGGTCGCGGCCTTCGTAGTCGGCACTGATCTGCGCGCCGAGAGCGCGCACACGCTCCTTCAGCTGGTCGGGCTGAACAAGAATCTCACCGATCGGCGGGTCGTCACTCATCGCTGCGGAGACTACCCCTCGACCGGCCGGCGAGCCGTGCGCTGCGGCGATAATTCGAAGTGCAGCGATCCCCTCGTGATGATCGCGCGTGCGCCGCCGCCGACATCAAGAGCGGCCGAGCCGCTGCCGGAGGCTCCAAGCGCGATCAGCTCGTCAATCCGCGCCGCAGCCTGCGGACAGAGCGAGCCGGTTGCCTCCTCAGCCAACCGCCGGACCACGAGCCGCGCCAGCGCCGGCGGCAGCGCAGCAAGATGCTCGGTCGAAATTTCGCTCTTGCCCGCCAGCGCCGTGTCGACGACGAGCTCCAGAACCTCGGCCTCATCACGCAGTATCTCGGCGCTTTGGAGGATGTTTTGGTCGGTTGCCGGGTGGACGCTGCGCAGCGCCGGCAGAACCTGGCCGCGGATCCGGCCGCGGGCGTACTTGGCGGTCTCGTTGCTGGCATCCTCGCGCCACTGCAGACCGCGCGCGCGGCACCAATCGGCGGTCTCTTCGCGCGTGAAGCGAGCTCGTAGCAGCGGGCGGATCAAAATCCCGCGCTGGTCAGGCATCCCTACGAGCGATCTGCGGCCGGGCGACGCGGCAAGGCGGTAAAG
>CAJBIG010000037.1 GCA_903953065.1 uncultured Solirubrobacterales bacterium | reverse complement strand
GCAGCTCGACGATCGTCTTGATCTGATCCTTCTGCAGCTTGTGGAAGACGATCACGTCGTCGATCCGGTTGAGGAACTCGGGGCGGAAGACCTTCTTCAGCTCGCCCATGATGCGGCCCTTCATGTCGTCGTAGCTGATCCCCGTCTCGTCCTCCGAGATTGAGAAGCCAAGCGGCGTGTTCTGAGCGATCTCCTGGGCGCCAATGTTGGAGGTCATGATCACGATTGCGTGGCGGAAATCCACCGTGCGGCCCTGCGAGTCGGTCAGGCGACCGTCCTCGAGGATCTGCAAGAGGATGTTGAACACGTCGGGGTGAGCCTTCTCGATCTCGTCGAGCAGCAGCACGCAGTAAGGCTTGCGGCGCACGGCCTCAGTGAGCTGGCCGCCCTCGTCATAGCCGATGTAACCGGGAGGCGAGCCAACTAGCCGCGAGACGGCGTGCTTCTCCATGTACTCCGACATGTCGATCCGCGTCATCGCGTCTTCGTCGCCGAAGAGGAACTGCGCGAGCGTGCGAGCGAGCTCGGTCTTGCCGACGCCGGACGGGCCGAGGAAGATGAACGAGCCGGTCGGGCGCTTTGGATCCTTGAGCCCTGCACGTGAGCGGCGGATCGCCTTTGAGACAACTTCGACCGCTGCCTCTTGGCCGACGACGCGCTTGTGGAGCTCATCTTCCATGCGGACCAGCTTGGCGGTCTCCGCCTCGGTCAGCTTGAAGACCGGGATACCGGTCCACATCGAGACGATGTCGGCAATCTCCTCCTCGCCGATCTTCGGCTTTGGACCGTCGCCTTCGCCGCTGCGCCACTCATCTTCGAGCTCGCGCTTCTTCTGCGTAAGCTGGCGCTCGTCGTCGCGGAGCGCGGCGGCCTTCTCAAACTCTTGGTCTTCGATCGCGGTCTCTTTTTCGCGGCGCGTGCGCTCGATGTCATCCTCAAGCTCGCGGTAGACGGGAGGAGCGGTCATCGTCTTGATCCGCATCCGCGAGGCGGCCTCGTCAACGAGGTCGATCGCTTTGTCGGGGAGCTGACGGTCGGCGATGTAGCGATCGGCGAGCTCGCAGGCAGCGCGGAGAGCCTCATCGGTAATTTCGACCTTGTGGTGCTCTTCGTAACGATCCCGCAACCCTTCAAGGATCTGAAACGACTCCTCGATCGTTGGCTGGTCGACGACGATCTTCTGGAAACGACGCTCCAAGGCGCTGTCGCGCTCTAGGTACTTGCGGTATTCGTCGAGCGTCGTCGCGCCGATCGTCTGCAGCTCGCCGCGGGCGAGAGCAGGCTTGAGGATCGAGGCGGCATCGATTGCGCCTTCGGCAGCGCCGGCGCCGACAAGGTTGTGGATCTCGTCGATGAAGAGGATGATGTCGCCGCGCTGAGTGATCTCCTTCATCACTTTCTTCAGCCGCTCCTCAAACTCGCCGCGGTACTTCGAACCGGCGACGAGCGCTGCGAGGTCGAGCGTGTAGATCTGCTTGTCGGCAAGCAGCGGCGGCACGTCTGAATTGATGATCCGCTGCGCGAGCCCTTCGACGACGGCGGTCTTGCCGACCCCCGGCTCACCGATCAGGACCGGGTTGTTCTTCGTGCGACGCGAGAGGATCTGCATGATCCGCTCAATCTCGGTCTCGCGACCGACGACGGGGTCGAGCTTGCCTTCCGAAGCGAGCCGCGTCAGGTTGCGGCCGAACTGGTCGAGCAGCTTCGATGACTTCTTTCCTTCGCCGGAGCCGGAGCCGGTTCCGGAGGCGCCGGAGCTGCCTTCGCCGGAGCTGCCCTGACGGCGGCCGCCGGGGCCGGAAAGCATGCGGATCACTTCGTTGCGGATCTTCTCCGAGTCGGCGTCAAAGTCGAGCAGAATGCGGGCTGCGACGCCCTCGTTTTCGCGCACGAGACCGAGCAGGATGTGCTCTGTGCCGATGTAGTTGTGGCCAAGACTCAGCGCCTCGCGCAGAGCAAGTTCCAGCACCTTCTTGGCGCGCGGCGTGAATGGAATCTGACCGGAGGTGACCTCTTCACCGGAGCCGACGATGCGGACGACCTGCGCACGTACACGCTCGGTCGTGATGTCGAGACTCTCGAGCACGCGCGCGGCGAGCCCTTCCTCTTCACGCAGGAGACCGAGCAGAATGTGCTCGGTTCCGATGTAGTTGTGCTTCAGCGTGCGGGCTTCTTCCTG
>CAJBIG010000036.1 GCA_903953065.1 uncultured Solirubrobacterales bacterium | reverse complement strand
CGCACACTCCCGTCGGCCGCTGCGGCACACCGCAGGAAGTCGCTGAGCTGATCGCCTTTCTCTGCGGCCCAGGGGCTTCCTACGTCAGCGGCCAGTCGCTCGTAGTGGACGGCGGCAACGTGATCCAGGAGATGAAGGGCGCCTGAGCGACTAACGGTTTGCTTCGCGCAGAGCGCGGTCCATGTCGCGCTTGGTTTCGCGCTCTTTGATCGCCTGACGCTTGTCGAAGCGGTCGCGGCCTCTTGCGAGACCGAGCTCAACCTTCGCGTGCTGGCCTTTGAAGTAGATCCGCAGCGGCACGAGCGTTAGCCCCTTCTGCGACAGCGCGCCGGCCAACCGCTCAATCTCTACCCGCTTGGCCAGCAGCTTGCGAACCCGCTCGGGCTCATGGTTGTTTGCGGCGGCAGGCGCGTAGGGCGAGATGTGGCAGTTGTGCAGCCAGAGCTCGCCTTCCCAAACCTGAGCGTAGGAATCCTTGATCTGAACCGCGCCTTCGCGCAGCGCCTTCACTTCGGTCCCCTGAAGCTCGATTCCACACTCGATCTTCTCAACGATCTCGTAGCGGTGGCGCGCCTGACGGTTGGTTGCGACGTCGCCGGGGGCAACCTTCTTTTTGCCTGCTTTAGCCATCGCCAGCGAGCCTAGCGAGCAGGAGGATCTTCGGCGAGCACGAGATCGACGCGGCCGCGAGCCTTGTCGATCCGATCAACCTTCACCTGGAGGCGGTCGCCAAAGCGGATCGTGGAACCGCTCTTGTTGCCGGTCATGATCGTTCCATGCTCGTTGAGGTCCCACCAGTCGCCCTTGATCCGCCGCACCGGGAGGAAACCTTCGTGCGCGCCATCGTCGAAGCTGATGAAGATTCCGGCACCGATCAGCCCCGTCACCTCACCTTCAAACGGCTTGTCCGGGCCACGCTCAAGCAGGCGCCGCTCAAGCAGGAAGCTGCCGGCTACGGAGTCGGCGATTCGCTCGGTGCGGATCGCGTCGCGCTCGCGCTCGCTGGTCCATACCGCCATCTCCTCGAGCTCATCGGCGCGTGGCGCCTGCTCGTCGCAGCCGACAGCGCTCAGCAGCGCGCGGTGGCAAAGCAGGTCCGGGTAGCGGCGGATCGGCGACGTGAAGTGGCAGTAGTTCAAGAGGCCGAGGCCGGCATGGCCAAGGTTGTCCGGCGAGTAGCGCGCTTGGCGCAGTGAGCGCAGCACCAGATAGGTCAGGCCCATTCGCGCCACACCTGTCCGCTTTACGTGCTCGTCAACGGCCAGTGAGGCGGCGGCGACGACCTCGGCCGCGTCGCTTGACGAGAGATGTTCCGGCGTAGCGGGAGTAGCCACGCCAAGCGAGGCGAGCTGATCGAGCAGCCGCTCAACCGACTCTGATTCAGGGCGCTCGTGAATTCGATAGAGCGTCGGCAAGCTCTTCTCCATGCAGAGCGTCGCTACAGCCTCGTTGGCAGCAATCATCAGATGTTCGATCAGGCGGTGCGACTCGGTTTGAATGCTGGCGACCGAATCGGCCACGTGGCCCTGCTTGTCAAACGAAAACTCGGGCTCGACCGACTCGATCGCGAGCGCCGCCCCGCCTGCTCTGCGCGCCTCGTCGCGCGTGGCCGAAACTTCACGCGCGGCGGCCAGCGACTCGGCCCAAGGAGCTTCAGCCTTGCTATTCCCGGCGAAGATCTCGTCAACGTCCTCGTAGCTGAGTCGCTTGTCGGAGCGGATCGTCGACCGGTAGAAGCTGCTTGAAACAAGCTTTGCGCCTTCGAACTCCAACTCGGCCGTGACGGCGAGCCGATCCTCTCCAGGAACCAGTGAGCAGGCATCGTTGGACAGCGCTTCCGGCAGCATCGGCTCAACAGCGCCCGGCACGTAGACGCTGGTGGCGCGGCGGCGAGCCTCGCGATCGACCGGATCGCCGGGCCGCACGTAGGCGCTGACGTCGGCGATGTGAACCCAGATCCTCGTGCGCGCATCGCTCAGTTTCTCGGCTGAGATCGCATCGTCAAAATCCTTCGCGCTTGAAGGGTCGATCGTGAAGGTCGTCAGCTCGCGCAGGTCGCGGCGCCCGGGCTCCGGATGCGGGTGCTCGCGCGCAGCCTCGGCCGCTGCCAACACCGTCTTTGGGAAGCGGCGGCGCAGGCCGCGGTCGAGCATCAACGCCTCAACAACATTGCG
>CAJBIG010000035.1 GCA_903953065.1 uncultured Solirubrobacterales bacterium | reverse complement strand
CATCGAGCCTTGGTGGATGGTGATCATCAAGAGCGTCGTCTTCGCTTTCATCGGCCTGCAGTTGGTGCCGATCGTGCTGATCATGGAGCGCAAGATCCTTGGCCGCTTCCAGAACCGCTACGGCCCCAACCGCGTTGGCCTTTACGGCGCGATGACTCCGATCGCCGACATCATCAAGCTGCTCAGCAAGGAGCCGTTCCGGCCGAAGACGGCGATCGGCTGGCTCTTTGAACTGGCACCAGTGCTCTCGATCACGGCCGCATTCGGTGCGCTGGCGCTGGTTCCGTACGGCCCGGTCGTCGACATCTTCGGCACCGCGACCGGTCTCTACGGGATCGACGTCAGCATCGGCCCGCTCTACGTCTTCGCTTTCGGCGCGATCAGCTTCTATTCGGTGATGCTCGGTGGCTGGGCCTCCGGCTCGAAGTACTCCTTCCTCGGCTCGATGCGCGCCGCCGCGCAGCTGATCAGTTACGAGGTGCCGCAGGGAATGGCACTGATCGGCGTTGTGATCACGGCGCAGACGATGTCGCTGACCGGCATCGTCGAAGCGCAGCAGGGGATGTGGTACATCGTGCCGCAGTTCTTCGGCTTCATCGTCTTCATGGTCGCCAGCTTCGCTGAGACCAACCGGCCTCCGTTCGATCTGATGGAAGCCGACGCCGAGCTGACCGGCGGCTACAACACCGAGTTCGGCGGCAGCAAGTTCACGCTCTACTTCTTCGCCGAGTACCTCAACATGATCGTCGTCTCAGGAATTGCGACGGCGCTCTTCCTCGGCGGCTGGCTGCTGCCGTTTGGAATCGACCCGCCGCACTGGGTCGACCCGTTCGTCGTGATCTTTAAGATGTTGGCCTTCGTCACCTTCTTCATCTGGATCCGCGCGACGCTGCCGAGGCTCCGTTACGACCAGCTGATGTCGCTGGGCTGGAAGGTTCTGTTGCCGCTGGCCACGCTCAATGCACTGATAACCGCGATCATTGTGGTCGCTCTCTAGGAGTCTGAAGATGGCCTGGGATCCAGAAAAAGACGTGATTGAAGTAATCCGCGGGCCGCAGAAGGCGGGCGGCGCCGGCGGCCTCTACCGCGCCTTCGGCGAGACGCTGCGCGGCCTCAAGACGACCTTCGGCCAGCTTCGGATGGGCGTTGACACGATTCAGTACCCGGAAGAGAAGATCCCCGTCTACCCACGCTTCCGAGGCCGCCATCAGCTCCACCGCTTCGAGGACACGGGGCTTGAGAAGTGCGTCGGCTGCTCGCTCTGCGCCGCCGCCTGCCCGTCCGACTGCATCCGCGTCGTCGCTGCCGAGAATACGCCCGAGAACCGCGTCTCTGCCGGTGAGCGCTACGCCGCCGTCTACGAGATCAACCTCTCGCGCTGCATCTTCTGTGGCTACTGCGAGATTGCCTGCCCGTTTGACGCGATCACGATGGGCCACGAATTTGAGCTCTCCGACGCCAACCGCTCCGATCTGATCTTCACCAAAGAGATGCTGCTTGCAGAGCCGATCGAGCGCACGCCGCTCAGGGCGGAAGGGGAGTAAGCGCAGGCGACGATGACCTTCCTCTTCTTCTTCATCTTTGCTGGATTCGCGCTGGCCGGAGCGGCCGGAGTCGTCGTGCTGCGCAATCCGTTCTACTGCGTGCTCTCGTTGGTCGTGCACCTGATCTCATTGGCCTTGCTCTTCCTGCTGCTCGAAGCGCAGTTCGTGGCGGTTGCGCAGATCGTCGTATACGCCGGCGCCGTGATGGTGCTTTACGTCTTCGTGGTCGCCTACGTCGGTGGCGGCGACAAGCCGGATCAGCTTTGGAGCGCCAGCCCGCGCCAGAAGGCACTGGCAATCGGCTTCGCTTCACTGATCTTCGTCGAGCTGGCAATTGCGATTCTCGGCACGGCGCTGAGCTCACTCGGCACCGAGGGCGCGAAACTTTCGGCCGATTACGGCACGCCGGCGCAGATCGGCGAACTGCTGCTGACCGATTATCTGCTGGCGTTTGAGCTTGCCTCAATGCTGCTGCTGATCGCCGCGATCGGCGCCGTTGCGCTCGCCGGGCGCCGCGGCGGCATCGCCGAAGACGAAGGCAACCTCTCTCCCCGCCACGGCGTCGTCCACACGCCAAGCCCGGCCGCGACCGGTTCGATGGCCGAAGGCGTATCCGGATACGGCGTCACGACGCCGCTTCCCGACCCACAGTTCGAAGGCCGCGAGCTGCAGCAGCCCGCTCGCGAAACGGCCGAGGACGACCGATGACCGTCAACTGGTACCTACTCGTCTCGGCGATAATCTTTTCGCTCGGCGCCGCCGGCGTGATGATCCGCCGCAACCCGCTCGTGATCCTGCTCTGCCTTGAGTTGATGCTGAACGCCGGCAACTTGGCGCTGATCGGCTTCTCGCGGATGTGGGGCGACGGAGCCGGTGAGATCTTCGCAATTGTCGTGATGGTGATTGCGGCCTGCGAGGTTGCGATCGGGCTTGGCATCATCGTCGCGCTCTACCGCCGCCGCCTGCCGGTCGATGTTGACGAGCTCAAGGAGCTGCACGGATGAGCCTCTCCTTGACCCCATGGCTCGTGCTGGCATGCCCGCTCGCGGGAATGCTGACGATCGCGCTGCTCGGCAAGAAGCTCTCGCCTCGCGCTGCCGGCACGATCGGGACGCTGGCGATCGCGCTGGCCTTCGTCTTCGCGGTGCTGACGCTGATCAAGCTGCAAGCGCTGCCGCACGACGCGCGCGTTGAAACCACCTCGCTCTGGGATCTGGTCAACGTTGACGGCGTAAAGATTCAGCTTGGTCTCTACATCGATCCGCTCTCGACCTTCATGATCCTCGTCGTGACCGGCGTCTCGACGCTGATCCACCTCTACTCGGCCGGTTACATGCAGACCGACGCCGGTTACGTTCGCTACTTCTCGTATCTCAACTTCTTCGTCTTCTCGATGTTGCTGCTGGTGCTCGCGGGCAACATGGTGCTGCTGATCATCGGCTGGGCCTTCGTCGGCGCCGCCTCCTACATGCTGGTTTCCTACTGGTACCGCCGCGACACGGCAACGGCAGCCGGCATCAAGGCTTTCGTGATCAACGTCGTCGGTGACATCGGCCTCGTTCTCGGAACGCTCTTCCTTTTCAAGACGATGGGCGTGCTCGACTACGGCCAGCTCTTCTCCGGCGCCCACACGGCCTTTGAGAAAGATGCTCCCGAGCTTGTAATCGCGATGCTGCTGATTCTCGTCGGCGCCTTCGCCAAGTCGGCGCAGATTCCGTTTCAAACTTGGCTTCCGGACGCAATGGAAGGGCCAACGCCTGTCAGCTCGCTGATCCACGCGGCGACGATGGTCACGGCAGGCGTCTACCTGATCGGCCGCCTCCACGTTCTCTTCGAGTGGGCGCCAACCGCTGCCGCGGTTGGCGCGGTCGTCGGTGCTTTGACGCTTCTGATCGCCGGCAGCATCGGCCTCGTGATGACCGACCTCAAACGCGTCATCGCCTACTCGACGATGTCGCAGATCGGTTACATGATCATGGGCGTCAGCGCCGCCGCCTACGTCGGCGGCTTCTTCCACATGATGACTCACGCCTTCTTCAAGGCGCTGCTCTTCATGGCCGCCGGTTCGGTCATCTCGGCGATGGGTGGAAACCAGTCGCTCAACAACATGAGCGGCTTCCGCAAAGCTCTGCCGTTCACGTTCGGGTGCTTCCTAGCCGGTGGTTTCGCGCTCTCCGCCTTCCCTTTCTTCTCCGGCTTCTTCTCGAAGGACACGCTGCTCTTTGAGGTCGGCGCGCGCGGCGGCTGGTACTTGGGGCTCTACGTTGCCGGTTACGTCGGCGCCGCCTTCACCGTCTTCTACACCTGGCGGATGATCTACCGCGCCTTCTGGGGCGAGCCCTGCAAGGAAGCTCAGGTGGTAATCGACACCGGCCACGCCTACCACCCGGCCGAGCACACCAACCCTCACACCGGCGACGAGGACGACCCTTCAACGCAAGAGGTCGAGGATTCCGAGGTTGGCTTCCCCGGCAAGGAACACAAGTACGCCGAGACGACCTGGCAGATGCGCTACGCGATGATTCCGCTGGCGATCCTCGCCGTCATCGCCGGCGTGATTCAGCTGCCGTTTGGCATTACGAATGTGCTCAGCAGCTTCCTCGAGCCGACCTTCGCTGACACGATCGTCGCCTACGAGCCTGACAACCCAGGTCTTGAAACGTTTGGCCTGATTCTCTCGTCGGTGATCGCGATCGTCAGCCTCGCCTGTGCTTACTGGATCTGGGTCCGCAGGCCGGGCACATCGGCGGCGATTCAGGCTCGCCTGCCTTGGCTGCACAAGCTCTTCATCAACAAGTGGTACTTCGACGAGTTCTACTCGTTCTTCGTCGTCAGGCCGGTTGTTTGGATCGGCCAATGGGCGCGCGACAGCTTCGAGCGGGTCGTCATTGACGGCTTTTTCGTCGGTGGCAGCTCGAGCCTCGTCAAGGCGGGCTCGGCCGCCGTGCGAGCGATTCAAACCGGTCTGCTCCGCACCTATGCGGCGGTCGTCATCGGCGGCCTTTCGATCGTCCTTCTCTACTTCCTGGTGCGTGGCCTGTGACGATCCACCTATCAATCATCCTCTGGCTCCCCGCCGCTGCCGGGCTGCTCGCGCTGCTGCTGCCGGGCCGCTTTGCTCGCTGGATTTCGCTACTAGGCTCCCTGCTCGTGCTCGCTTATGCGATCACGCTGCTGGTCGACTACGACCGCGCCGCCGGCGGGCTCCAGTACGTAACCGACATCGTCTGGATTCGCTCGCTTGGGATTCACTACGCGCTCGGCATCAGCGGCCTCAACCTTGTGCTGCTGGCGACGACCGCCGTGATCTTCACCGCCTCGGCGATCTGGACGCTCGTCGACGAACCCGACCACGGCAAGCCCGGCATTTACGCGCTGCTGATGGGGCTAGCTCAGACGGCAGTTATCGGTGCATTCATGGCCCAAGATCTTGCTCTTTTCGTGATCTTCTTCGACCTGATGCTGGTGCCGTTCTACTTCCTGATCGTGATCTGGGGTGGCCCCGACCGCACCAGCGCGGTGCTGAAGCTCTTCATGTACACGCTCGTCGGTTCGCTCTTGATGCTTGTCGGCGCGATCACGACCGGCGTAATGGCGGCCAACGGAGGCGAACCGAGCTTCCTGCTGGCTGACCTTGCGAAGACGCCGCTCGGAAACACGGCTCAGGGCTGGATCTTCCTCGCCTTTGCGCTCGCCTTCCTGATCAAAATGCCGTCGTTCCCGTTCCACGGTTGGATGCCCGACGGTTATTCGAACATGCCGATCGGTGTGCTGGCTGTGTTCACCGCGATCCTCAGCAAGGTTGCCGCCTACGGCTTCCTGCAGGTCGCGCTGCCGCTCTTCCCCGACGCTGCGGTGCGCTACCAAGAGCTGATCATGGTCGTCGCCGTCGCTTCGATCCTCTACGGCTCGGCGATGGCCTTCACCGTTGACAGCGCCCGTCTT
>CAJBIG010000034.1 GCA_903953065.1 uncultured Solirubrobacterales bacterium | reverse complement strand
CGATACCGGCCGCCGCGAGTGAGGCTGCGTCGAGAACGCCACGGCCGTCGAGCACGATTCGCGCGCCCGGCAGGTCGGCGGCGCTCAGCTTTGCATACTCGGCGTGGTCGGCCTGAACTATCGCGGCGTCGATTGCTTCGCCATCCCAGGGCGTCAACCCCAGCGCCGTCAGTTCTTCATCGCTGTAGAGCGGGTCGCTGACAAGCGCGGTGGCACCGAGCGCTTCAAGCGCCTTGCTGACGCCAAAGACGCCGCTGAAGGCCGTCTCCTTGACGCCGCCGCGATAGGCGGCGCCCAGTACCAGTACGCGGGCGCCCTGAAGCCCTCCAAGCGCCTTCTCCAGCCTCTCGGCGGCATATGCAGGCATCGCGTCGTTTACGGCTCTTGCTGCGGCTGGGAGCGCCGCATCGGGGTCACCTTCAAGGTAGAAGCGCGGGTAGACCGGGATGCAGTGGCCGCCGACGGCGATTCCGGGGCTGTGAATGTGACTGAATGGCTGACTGTTTGCCGCCTCAATCACGCGCTCGACATCGATTCCTGCGCGGTCTGCAAAGCGCGCCAGCTCATTGGCGAAAGCGATGTTGATGTCGCGGTAGGTCGTCTCCGCCAGCTTCACCATCTCGGCCGCTTCGGCCGAGCCCATCGGCCAGATCTCGGCCTCCAGGAATGAGCCGTAAAGCTCGGCGCCGCGCTGTTCGCCGGCATCGCTGAGGCCGCCGACCAGCTTTGGGTACGCCGCGAGGTCGGCAAAGATGCGGCCGCTGTAAACGCGCTCGGGGCTGAAGACGGTGAAGAACCCCTCCTCGGCCACAAGACCGCTGGCGGCTTCCAGCGCCGGCGCGATCCGCCCGCGCGTCGTGCCGACCGGGAGCGTCGTCTCGACCGCGACCGTTGTTCCCGCCTGAAGGCCGGCGCCGATAGCCGCAATCGCAGAGTCGAGCGCGGCCCAATCGGGCTTCGCGTCCCCATCGACAGCCAGCGGCGGCACGGTGACGACAAGATCGGGCCCTTCGGCAACCGCTGCCTTCGTGTCGACCTGTGCACGCAGCGCGCCGCTGGCGATTACCTCGGCGAGCGCCTCTTCGAGGCCCGCTTCGCCGGGGAATGGTGGCTCGGCTCGATTGACGAGCTCGACGACTTCGGGATTAATGTCGCAGCCAACGACGCTGTGGCCGCTCCGCGCGATCTGGACGGCCAGCGGCAGCCCAATCTTGCCGAGCGCAACGACGACGACCTGCATCAGACTCCTGCGGCGTTGGGGGTGACGGTCATCCCGCTGGCGGCGCTCTCCAGCACCGCCTCGGCGCTGGCCAAGGTCTCAAGCCCTTCGGCCAGCGTCACCACCTGCGAATCAGGCGAGCCGCCGAGCAGATCAAGGAAGCGGTCGAGCTGCACGCGCAGCGGCTCGCGGCGCGCGAGCGCGTAACGGGTGACGTCTCCCTCGCTGACGCCGCGCAGCGACTGCGTGGCTCCCCACTCGCTCCCTACCGCGCCGTTCTCGTAGAAGGTCAGATCGGCGGTCAGCGTGTCGGCGACCAGCATCCCGCGCTCGCCAAGCACGCGCGTGCGGCGCACCTTCGTCGGCGAGAGCCAGTCAACGATTGAGTTAAAGCTGACGCCGCTGGTGAGCGCGCCGCTGATCAAAACGAGATCCTCGAGCGGGCGGCCCATCCGGTTCTGAGTCTGACCGGCGAGCGAAGCGATCGGAGCGCCGCCAAGCCAGCGGACGAGATCGAGATCGTGTGTTGCAAGGTCCTTGACTACACCGACGTCGCGGATTCTGTCCGGGAACGGGCCGACGCGTTCGGTCGCGATCAGAAAAAGCTCGCCGAGCTGGCCATCGTCAACGCGCTGGCGCAATTCGATCAACGCCGGGTTGCAGCGCTCAACGTGGCCGACGGCGCCGTGGACGCCGGCCGCCTCGACGATCTCGATCAGTTCGCGCCCGTCGGCTGCGCTGGCGGCGATCGGCTTCTCGACCAGCACGGAGGCGCCGGCTGCGGTCACTTCGCGCACAGCGGCGACGTGCTCCTCGGTCGGAACGGCGACGATCGCGAAGTCGAGCGGCCCCGCGGCGACAAGGTCGGCGACCGAGCTGAATACCAGCGCCGGGTCGGTGACGGCGCCGTGAACGTCACCGAGCGGATCAACGGCACCGGCAAAGCTCACCTGCGGCGTGCTCTGCAGCAGCCTGGCATGATGGCGGCCGATCATTCCCAGCCCCAGAACGGCGCCGTGCATGGTCGGTTTGTTGTTGGCGTCACCCACGACGGCATTAGGGTATCTGCCATGGACGACCACCCTGCAAGCCAGCCTCTCGTCGCCGAATCGGCCTCGGTCGCCGAGGACGTCGTCTTTGGCGCAAATGTCGTCGTCCACGAAGGCGTTGTGATTGGCGCCGGAGTCGTGATTCAAGAGAACGTCGTGCTCGGCAAGTTGCCGCTGCTCAGCGCCAGCTCGGCAACAAAGGGGGAGGCGCCGGGCGCGCTGACAATCGGCGCCGGCGTAAGGATCTGCTCTGGCGCAATCATCTTTGCCGGTTCGACGATCGGCGCAGGCTCAATCATCGGCGACCAGGCCTACATCCGCGAGCGCGCCGTCATCGGCGAAGAGAGCGTGATCGGCCGCGGCAGCGGCATCGATCCTGACGTTGTGATCGGCGACCGGGTTTCGATTCAGAGTTCGGTTTATGTGACGGCGGGAACGGTGATCGAAGACGACGTTTTCGTCGGCCCCGGAGCGATCACAACCAACGACCGTCTGTCAGGCCCGCTCGACGGGCAGCTCGACGGCCCCACGCTCTGCCGCGGCTGCCGCGTTGGCGCCGGCGCTGTTCTGCTCCCGGGGGTGCGTATCGGCGAGAAAGCTTTGGTCGCCGCCGGCGCAGTCGTCAGCGCCGACGTCGCCCCTGGCGCGCTAGTCGTCGGCGTTCCTGCGCGCGAACGCTAAACAGCAGGTGGGCCGTGATCGCCGCGCCAGATGATCTGGTCGTGGCCGGGGCCTACGCCGACGATGATTACCGGCACGCCGACGAACTCTTCGATGAAGTTGAGGTAGTTGGTTACCGCGTCGGGCAGCTCGGCTTCGCTGCGCACCTTGCTGATGTCCTCACTCCAGCCAGGCATCTCGGTGTACTTGGCGCCAACGTGATGGAGCACCGACTGGTGGTAGGGGAAGCTTGTGAACTCGGCCCCGTCGCTCTCGTCGTCGCCGACGTAGGCCGTGCAGAGCGGCAGCGTCTCAAAGCCGCTGAGGACATCGAGCTTGGTGATGGCGAGCGCTGTTAGACCGTTGATCCTCGCGGCGTAGCGCAGTGCCACCAGATCGATCCAGCCGGTCCGCCGCGGCCTGCCGGTCGTCGTTCCAAATTCGCCGCCGGCGGTGCGGATACGTTCGCCGACCTCATCGTCGAGTTCGGTCGGGAAAGGCCCTGAGCCGACGCGCGTAGCGTAGGCCTTCGCAATCCCCCAGACTTCGTCGATGTCCTTTGGCCCAACGCCAGCGCCGGTGCAGGCCGCGCCGGCAATTGGGTTTGACGAGGTGACGAACGGGTAGGTGCCGTGGTCGATGTCAAGCAGAGCGCCTTGCGCGCCCTCGAAGATCACGAGCTTTTCCGCTTCGAGCGCCTCGTGGATCAGAGTTGTTGTGTCGGCGATGTACTGCTCGAGTCGCTTGCCGTAGAGCAGGTACTGCTCGGTGATCGTCTGCAGGTCGAGCGCCGGGTCGCGTTCAAATTCACGCAGCTGCAAGCGCTTGGGTTCCAATGCGGCCATGATCTTCTGCTTGAGGATCTTCTCGTCGAGCATGTCCTGAACTCGGATCCCGAGCCGCAGCGCCTTGTCGGCGTAGCAGGGGCCGATGCCACGGCGCGTCGTGCCGATCTCGAGCTTGCCCAGTCGCGCTTCGCCGGCCTGGTCGAGCATCAGGTGGTAGGGCATGATCAGGTGCGCGTTGGCACTGAGGCGGAAGTTGCTCACGTCAACGCCTCGCTCGCGCAGACCGTCGAGCTCGCCGGTAAGTACGCCCGGATCAACGACGACACCGTTGCCGATCACGCAGAGCGTCCCCGGGTAGAGGATTCCTGACGGGATCAGATGGAACTTCCAGACGTCGTCACCGTGGACGATTGTGTGACCGGCATTGTTGCCGCCCTGAAAGCGAGCGACTATCCGCGCACGCTCCGCCAGAAGATCGACGATCTTTCCTTTTCCTTCATCGCCCCACTGGGCGCCGACTACAACGATCCCTGGCATCAGCGAAGGAGTCTACGAGGCGCTAGGCCAAACGTAGGTCTGGCGCAGGCGGTTGGTCCTTATCGCGCATGTCCACGGCCTCAAAGCGGCGCTTGTCTTCACCGAACAGGGGGCACATCTCGCACATCTCTTCGAGCCTTGAAACTGTTCGCTCGCCGATCTGAACTGCGAGCTCGTCGCGCTCAAGGTTGGTTGTGACGATGATCGAGCGCTGCGCCTCGTAGCGAGCGTTGACGATCGAGTAGAGCTGCTCGAGCACCCAAGCGCTGGTCTTCTCGGCGCCAAGGTCATCGATCTGAAGGAGGTCGATCTCGGCAAGGCGATCGAGCAGGTCGACGTAGCCGCCTTCGGCGTCGTCCTCGAAGGTGCTGCGGATCTCAGCGAGGAGCCGCGGCAGCGAATAGATCGCGACGCCGCGGCGGGCATCGATCGCGGCCTGCGAAACGAGCATCGCCAGCGTCGTCTTGCCGGTGCCGACTCCACCGAAGAACCAAAGTCCGCGCCCTTCGGCGAGGCGCTCGTCGAGGTGGCGCACGTAGCTCTTGACTAGGTCGACCTGCGCCGTCGGCATCGAGCTGATCGGCGGCCGGTCGAATGAGGCGCCGCGGTAGCGGCGTGGAATCACGGCCGAGAGCGAACGCGAACGCCTTGAGGCCAGCAGCTGCTCGCGGCAGTGGCAGGCGACGACGGCATTACCGTCAGGCGTGTCGAGCCAGCCTGAATCCTCACAGTCCTTGCAGGCGTAGCCGCTCACGCCGCGTCCATCGCGATGTTGCGGAAGCGTGGGTATTCGTGCTGGAAGGTCAGACGGACGTTGCCGAGCGCGCCGTTGCGGTGCTTGCCGATGATGATCTCGCTCACGCCGGGATCCTCGGAGGCCTCGTGGTTGTAGTACTCGTCGCGGTAGATGAACATGACGAGGTCGGCGTCCTGCTCGATCTGGCCCGATTCGCGAAGGTCCGAGAGCATCGGTCGCTTGTCGGGCCGCGACTCGACTCCACGCGAGAGCTGTGAGAGAGCGATGACAGGAACTTTTAGTTCGCGCGCGAGGATCTTCAGCCCACGGCTCATCTCGCCGACCTGCTGAACGCGGTTGTCGTAGCGGCCGTCGGCGCGCATCAGCTGCAGGTAGTCGATGATGATCAACCCGAGGCCACCGTCATCGCGCAGGCTCTGGTGGAGCCGCCGCGCCTTGGCACGGATGTCGAGCAGGCCGATGTCGGAGGAATCGTCGACGTAGAGATTTGACCGCTCGTACTCGCCAGCGACCTTCAGCACGCGCTGCCACTTCTCATCGCGGACGCGGCCCTTGCGAAGATCGTCGCCCTTGATTGTCGCCTGCGAGGCGATGAAGCGCTGGGCCAGCTCGCCTTCCGACATCTCGAGCGAGAAGAGAGCCACAGGACGAGGGTTCTTCTTATCGAGCGCGACGTTCTCGGCGATGTTCGTGACCAGCGCCGACTTACCCATCGATGGGCGCGCGGCGATGATGATCAGGTTGCCGGGCTGGAAGCCGCCGGTGATCTGATCAAGGTCGGCGAAGCCGGAGGGGATTCCTGTAATCGACTCTCCGCGCTTTGCGAGGTCATCCCAGCGCTGCAGCTCTTGGTGGAGCACATCGCCGACGGCGCGGAAATCCTGACCGCCGTCTCCCATGCGGATTTCAAGGATCGAGCGCTCTGCCTCGTCGACGATCTGCTGCGGGTCGCCGTCGCGCGTGTAGACGCTCGACTGGATTCGGTAGGAGGTGTCGAGCAGCCGCCTCAGGTGGGCTGTTTCGCGGACGATCTCGGCGTAGCGGCGCAGGTTGCCCACGGCCGGCACCGCAGTAACGAGCTCTTGGACCGCTTCCTCGCCGCCGGCCTCCTCGAGCTTGCCGACAGACTTGAGCTCTTCGGTGACGCTGAGGACGTCGATTTCAACGCCGCGGTCGAAGAGTCCCAGCAGCGCCTCAAAGATCACGCGATGGCGCGCGCGGTAGAAGTCGGCAGCCGTTATCTCCTCTTCAACGACGTAGGCGTAGTGAGCCTTCTCCGAGAGGATGATTGCGCCAAGGATCGCCTGCTCGGATTCGATCGAGTGGGGCGGTAGCGTGGCCTGCGGATCGGTTGGCGATCCGGGCGTCTGAGCGGTGGTTGCCATTACCGATCGAAGCTACCAACGCGATCGGGTGTTGTGCACACGCTCTTGCCGCAAATGGCGGCAAGTTGTTTCAAGGCTGCCTCTGCTGGCGCGTTTGGCTGTTACTGCTCAGCGACGATCGTCGTGACGGTCGCGCGGATGCCGACAGCCAGGTCGATCTCGACGTTGTGCGTGCCGGTCTCTTTGATCGGCGCCTCGAGGCGGATCTTGCGCTTGTCGATCTCGACAGCGCGGACTTCAAGGATTGCGTCGGCGATGTCCTGCGGCGTGACTGAGCCGAAGAGACGGCCGTCTTCTCCAGCCGGCGCCGTGATTGTCAGCGTCGTGCTGGTGAGAAGGTCGGCGAGCTCCTGGGAGTCGTTGGCGGCCTGAGCGCGCTCGGCAGCGGCCGCTTCGTAAGCGATTTCGGCGGCGGCGATCGATGAGGCGGTTGCAGCCTGCGCAAGCTTGCGCGGCAGCAGGTAGTTGCGCAGGTAGCCCTTGGAGACGACAACCAACGCGCCCTTGTGGCCGAGGTTGTCAACGTCTTTGAGCAGGATTGCTTCAGGCATTAGTCGCGGTCCCGGTCCCGGTCACGGCCGCGGCGTGGGCGAGTGCCTTCGTTGGCCGGCTCACCGGCGTAAGGGATCAGTGCCAGTTCGCGTGAGCGCTTGACGGCTTCAGCGAGCTGCGTCTGGTGACGACGGCAGAGGCCGGTCATCCCACGCGAGCGAATCTTGCCGCGCTCGGAGGTGAAGCGCTTCAGCAGCGGCACGTCCTTGTAGTCGATGTGGACGATCTTGTCCTTGCAGCAGGCGCACGACTTGCGACGACCCGTGCCTGGGCCGGCCTTCTTGTCCTTGCGGCGTGCTGAGTTGGTTTCTTTCTTCTTAGCCACTGAGCTGTCTCTGACTCTCGTATTTCGTGGAAACGCGCGCCGATTGGCGCGCGCTGGAACACAGTTTCTCGCAGCGCAAGTGAAAAACCGCCGCTGCGAGGCAAAGAGTAGCGCTTTAGCGCTATTTACTCAGTCTGCCGGCTAGTTAGAACGGGATGTCGTCTTCACCGGCGGCCGACGGAGCTCCTGCAGGGGCGCTCGCGAAGTCGCTGGTGTCAGTTGGTACGTCCGAGGCTGGCGTGAAGCCGCCCTGACCACCTGCCGCGTCATCGCGCGGTCCGCTGAGGAACTGAACGCTGTCGGCAATGATGTCGACGGCCTGGCGCTTGTTGCCCTCAGGCGTCTCCCATTCGCGCCACTCGAGGCGACCATCGACCGCGACGCCGCGCCCCTTCGAGAGGTACTTGGCAGCGTTCTCGCCCTGCGCACCCCAAACGGTCACGTCGAAGTAGTTCGGCTTGTCGACCCATTCGCCGGATGCGCTGTCCTTGCGGCGCGTGTTGCAGGCGACTCGAAGTTTGCAGACCGAATTGCCGCTGGGCAGCGCCCGCAGTTCAGGATCCGACGTCAGGTTTCCGGTGATGATCACGCGGTTGATATTTGAAGCGGCCATAGGGGTGTTCCTTTCACTGGGCGCTTAGAGCGCATGGATCTGTTTCATTCGTTCAGTGCCGCGAGTCTAAAGCGCGGCTCGGCGACGGTTAGCGATCAAGCCGCAATTTGCGCACTTGTTTTACGGTCGCGTTGCGATTCGTAAATCTGACAGCGCTGTTTAGGCGGCTGGAGCGTTGTCGCCGTCGGCGTCTGCCTCGGCGACTGCCTCTTCGACTGCGACTTCAGCGATCGCTTCGTCAACGATCGCCTCGGCGACTGCCTCTTCGACGACTGCTTCGATTACGGCCTCTTCAAGGGCCTCTTCGATCACGGCCTCTTCGACTGCCTCAGCGGCAACCTCGACCTCGGCGACTACTTCGGCCACGGCCGGCGCCTCTTGACGCAGGTCGGGCGGGTCGCCAACGCCTGCACGAAGCTTGATGATGCGAAAGCGGGTTACGCCGTCGGTGATGCGCAGTGTGCGCTGCAGCTGCTCGAGAACGCTGTTCGTTCCGTGAAACTGAACCAGGTCGTATTCGGCATTGGCCTCATGGTTGATCTCAAACGACATCCTGCGATTGCCGTAATCATGGTCGCCGATAATTGTGCCGCCCTGCTCGATCATCGCCTTGACGTCGCTACGAATCTTCGTACGCGTTGCCTGCTCGGCCTTGGGGTCGAGCATCAGCATCAGATCGTAGGTTGGAGCAGGGGCCACCATTCGGCTCGCGACGATAGCAGGGGGTGAAGCTTTCGGGCCTGTAGCTAAGGGCTTTATCGCCCGTCGCCGGATACCAAGATCTCTGCAGATGCCGCTTCAAGTGGCCGCAGTTGCGGCGCTGATCGCGCTGGTCTTTGGATTGCCGCGGCTGCGCCAGCAGCCACCACCAATTCCCGACCCGGCGCCGCGCCCGCTGATCGAGGCTGCAGATGCAACCGCTGAACCGGCAACGACCAACAGCCGCCCGCCCCAGCGGCAGGATCGGCTCGGGTCGCAGTCGCGGAGCCGGAGCGCTGAGCCTCAGCGCGAGCCGCGGGCGGCGGCCAAGCGCAAGCGATCTGGGGAAAGGCGGCGGCGCAAGCTCCGCGCGGAGCGGACGGCTCCAGCGCCGCAGCCTGCTCCAGCGCCGCAGCCGGAGCCTGAACCTTCAGCGGCCGCAACGCCGGCGCGCGAATTCGGCTGGCCGTAGCGAGCCGGCGCCGCGCTACACGGCAATCAGTTGGCCGCGGCCTCGTTCGCTTTGGCCTTCGAGCGGATGTCGGCAAGCTGGTCGTCGACCCAGTCGCCGGGGTCGCGTTCGGTCACGATCGCCTTGAGGCCATCGATCCGCTCCTTGCGCCTCGCGGGATCCATCGTCAGCGCGCTGTGGATCGCGTCGGCAAGCTCCTGGATGTTGAAGGGGTTGACGCTGAGCGCGAACTCGCCGAGCTCCTCGTGGGCGCCGGTGTTCTCCGAAAGGATCGAAACGCCGTCGCGCTGGTTGACGAGCGGCCCTTCTTTGGCGACGAGGTTCATTCCGTCGAACATCGCGTTCACGAGCAGCACGTCGTACTGGCGGTAGGAGGCCATCGCCTCCTCGAGGTCGTCGCGCAGCTTCAGCTGGATCGGCATCCAGTCCGGCGTGCCATGACGCAGGTTTACAACGGCGACCAGCGCTTCAATCTTCTGGAGGTACTCGGCGTACTCGGGAACGTCGGTCCGCGACGGCATCAGTTGTGCGATGAAGGAAACGTGCTCACGGAACTCAGGGTGCTGGTCGAGGAAGAGATCAAAGGCCGTGAAACCGCGCAGCACGTTCTTCGAGAGGTCGGCTCGATCTACGCGCAGGATCAGATGCTCGCGCCGACGTCGCTCGAGCTCGGCCTCCAACTCGAGCGTCCGCGGCGAGCTGCCGACCTTCTCGGTTGCCTCGGCATCGATCGGAAGCGGGTAGGCGCGAATCCAAATTTCGCGGCCGTCGTAGAGAACGACGCCGCGCTCGAAATCGACCTCAAGGTCAAGTAGATCGCGGCAGCATTGGATGAAGTTGCGTCGGTAGGCCTGAGTGTGGAAACCGATGATGTCGTTGGCCAGAAGACCCGCGTAGAGCTCCTCGCGGATCCCGGTCGGCAGCACGCGCCAAGCATCCGACTGCGGCCAAGGAATGTGAATGAAGTGGTGGAGGAATACGTCGGGCCGCGCCGCGCGAACGATTCCCGGCAGCGTGTAGAGGTGGTAATCGTGGACCATCACGACCGGGTCCTCTTGGCCGTCAATCTCTTCAATCACTGCCTGGGCAAGGTCGTCGTTTACAACCTTGTAGCCGAGCTCAAAGGCGTCGATCTCCCATTGGCGGACGTCCGGGGCGTTTGAGATGTCCCAGAGGTAATGCTGGATGAACCACAGCATCGGGTTGGCGAAGATGTTGTAGAAGCGGTCAAAGGCCTCCGCATCGCTGTCGACCAACCGCACCTCGTATTCACCGCCGAGCGGCGACTTGACGCTGAACGGGTGGCCGTCAGCTTCGCGTGCCCGCTTGATGTCACCGTCGGACATCGCGCTGGCAATCCAAACCGCTTTACGGTGTGAGACGAGCCCGGTCAGCGCCGTCACGAGGCCGCCGCCGCCACGCGTGATCTCGCCGTCGTCGCTGAAGGTGACCGGGCCGCGGTTTGAGACGAGTACGAATGGTGTCTGAGTCACAGCGTTCAGCCTACCCGCCCGCGCCCGCCCGGTGACGAGTGTGCCGTGAACTCAAACTGGAAGTTCAAGCGCAAAGGTCGTTCGCCCAGGTGTGCTTTCAACGCTCAGCGTTCCGCCCATTCGCTCAACGAGCTCGTGGGCGATTGCGAGCCCAAGGCCGGCTCCACGAGTTCCGTCGGAGGTGTAGAACGGCTCGAAGGCGCGTTCGAGGTCGGCGCGCTGGATTCCCTCGCCAAAGTCGGTCACTGCGATTCGTGCGAGGTTCTCGCGTTGGCTGGTAGCCACGATCACGTCGGTTCCCTTGGGCGTGTGGGCGACGGCGTTGTCGACGAGAATCCGAATGACCTGCGAGAGCCGCTCGCGGTCACAGCTGGCGTAGAGCTCGTTGGCGCCAACGCGAACCTCGAGCTGCGAGTCGTGTTCGGTGAGCGCCGGCACAAACTCATTGGCGACGTCGGTTGCGAGCCTGCCAATGTCGGTTCGCTCGCGCTCAAGTTCGACGGCGCCGGCGTCGATCCGTGAGAGGTCCAGCAGGTCGGTAGTCAGCTTCTCCAGTCGCGCTACGCCCTGGCGCAACTGGCCCAAGAAGCGCAGCCGCGTCTCCTCATCGAGCTCTTCGTCTTCGAGCAGTTCGACGAACCCGCTGAGCGAGAAGATCGGCGTGCGCAGCTCATGCGAGGCGGTCGCGATGAAACGCCGCCGGGCGCTGTCGAGTTCCGACAGCTGCGTTTGCATCGCCTCCAGCGCCGCTGCCAGGCGGCCAAGTTCGTCGTCGTTGTCGACGGTGAAGTGCGCCGTCCTGTCGCCGCCAGCGACCTGACGGGCCGTCTCCTCGAGCCTTGAGACGCGACGACCGAACGAGAGCGCTACGAGGTAGCCAGCAACGAGCGCGAGGATCAGAGCGATCACGGCCGCGAGCAGAATGCGGTTGCGAACCAGCGTCACGTTGCGCTCAACGTTGCCCAGCGGCGCCGAGAAGACAAGAACGTCGCCGAGTACGCGACGGCCGGTTTCGGGGTCCTTCGAGAAGAGCGGCAGTGCTGCCTGGCCAACGCGCCCGCTGGCGACCGATTCGACTGCAGTGGCCGTTCTGCCCGAGCCGATTGCCTGCAGCGCGGCAGGAAAGACGAGATTGTCGATAGAGCTGCCTAGGTCGGAATCGGACTTCACGAATGGCGCTGTGCCCTTGCCGCCGACGCCGATCAGCGTCACTCGCGCATTGGCTCGGTCCGCTGCCTCGCGCACGGCAAGGTCGATCTGGCTCACCGGCGCGGCCTCGGCGAGCTTCTCCTCGATTGCGCTGCGAAGGCGCTGGGCGTCGGCGGCAAGCTGCCCGGTTCGCTGATCGGTCAAACTCGATTCCAGCCGCGGCACGACGCCGGCGTAGACGATCACCATCGCACCGAGCGTGATCGCGAAGAAGAGCAGCGCCAAGCGGTTTGCGATCGATCTTGGTTGGCGCATCAGGACCCGTCAGGCTCACGGAAGCGGTAGCCAACGCCGCGAACGGTGAGGATGTAATTCGGTTCGCGCGTGTCCGCTTCGAGCTTCTCGCGCAGGTGGCGGATGTGGACGTCAACGGTGCGCGGGTCGCGGTAGTCGCTGTTTCCCCAGACTTGGCGGAGCAGCTGGTCGCGGCTCCAGACGCGGCCCGGGCTTCCGGCCAGCGCGAGCAGGATTTCAAACTCGACAAAGGTCAGCTCAACCTGATCATCTCCGAGTCTCACGCGCCGCTTCGGAAGGTCGATGTGAATCTCATGGTTGGTTATCGATTCTTCTTCCTGCTCTCCTGCCTCGATCGCCAACGACGAGCGGCGCAGCAGCGCCTTCACGCGGCTGCGGAACTCACGAACAGAGAACGGCTTCGTGATGTAATCGTCGGCGCCGATCTCAAGGCCGACGATCTTGTCCACCTCTTCCGATTTCGCCGTCAGCATGATGATCGGGACGGTGCTGCGTGCGCGCAGTTTCTGGCAGAGCTCGAAACCATCCATCCGCGGCATCATTACGTCGAGCACGACGAGATCGAACGATGACTGCCGGAATAGTTCGAGGCCTTCGCGGCCGTCGCTTGCTTGGACGACTTCGTAGCCGTCCTGCCTTAACGGGAAGGAGAGAAGCTCCTGAATTGACTGCTCATCATCGACGAGCAGAATGCGTGCGGTCCGCTCTGTCATCTGCGGGTGCCAGCCTAGGCGCTTTACCCTTCCTCTTCAGCAATGCTTGACCCGCGCATCTACCGAGCAGCAT
>CAJBIG010000033.1 GCA_903953065.1 uncultured Solirubrobacterales bacterium | reverse complement strand
CTCGTGCGGGCGCTCGCCGACGATCCTGGAATCGGCCGCGTGCTGGTGCTCTACGACCAGCCCGACGGGCTCGATGGCGACGCGGTCGAATCGTGGGCGCAGGCGATCGAAGGGGTGCGCGCCGCGACCGACTGCCCGGCGCAACTGATCGTTTGCTCGACGCTGCCTGAGCTAATGCCGGACGACGTCGCCGCGTCGCTGATCGACGACGGGATCGCAGCCCTGGCGGGCCTGCGAAGCGGGCTGCAAACGATCGCCGAGCTGGTCAAAGAACCAGTCGCGCCGGAGCGGATCGCGGCCATCGGCGAGGCCTGCAGGGAAGCTGCGACGGGCGCGGGCGGCGAGCTCGAGTGGCTCTCGGAGCACGACGCAAAGTCGCTGCTTAGCGCTCGTGGCCTAGCCGTCCCAGACGGCCGCGTCGCCGGTGACGAGGATGACGCCGTCGCGGCTCTCAGCCAGCTGGGCGGTCGCGTCGCGATCAAGCTCTCCGGGCGCGAGCTGCGCCACAAGAGCGAGCTCGGTGCGCTGGCGCTTGATCTCCAGAACGAGGCTGACGTGCGCGCCGCCTACGCGCGGCTGAGCGTGCTGCCTGCGGCCAGCTCGGCCTCGGTCTTCGTCGAGGCGATGGCCGAGCCGGGCGTCGAGATGATCGTCGCCGCGCGCACCGACGCAGTAGTGCCGGCGCTGATCGTCGGTCTCGGCGGAATCTGGACCGAACTGCTGAGCGACGCCGCCGTGATTCCGCTCCCAGCCTCCGCCACGGAGGTAGAGGCTGCTATTCGCGGCCTGCGAGGTGCGGCGCTGCTCGACGGCGGCCGCGGCTCCGTCAAGCTTGCAATCGGCGCCCTAGCCCAGTTCGCCGCCGGCGTCGGCGAACTGCTGCTCGAAGACGGGCTTGAGCTGATCGAGTGCAATCCCGTGATCGTCAGTGAGCACGGCGCAGTCGCCGCCGACGCGCTAATCGCCCGACGCTGTGCTCAGTAACCGCCGCTAACGCCGGCGCCGCTGCGGACGCGCCCGGCAACGGTTGCGGCTGAGTCGGTTCCATTTACGCGGATCCGTGGCAGCTCATAAGGGTTGTCGCTCTTCGAGGCGACGCCGGGCTCGACCGTCGTCGCGCCCTTGTAACCGGCTGCCTTGACGGCGGCGCGGACGCGGGCGTCGTTCTTGCCGGCCGGGTAGCAGAAGAAGTTCGCCGGCACGTTGAACTTCTCTTGCAGCAGCTTGCGCGAGTCAACGAGTTCAGTCTTCAGGCTTGCGTCGTCACTGGCCGTTAGATCGGGGTGCGTGAGCGTGTGCGAGTCGATCTCCCAGCCGGCGGCGATGAGCCCCTCCACTTGGGTCGTCGTCAAACCACCCTTGCCGATGTTCTTGCCTTCGAGGTTGAGCACACCAGGCCACCCTGCCGCCTGCAGGATCGGCCTAGCGGTGACGGTGTGGCTGAGGTAGCCGTCGTCGAAGCTGATCACCAGAGGCTTGTCGGGAAGGCCGGGGCCGCCGTTCCAGGCCTCCCAAACCTGGTCGAGCGTGACGCCGTTGTAGCCCTCCTTCTTCAGCAGTTCGATCGTCGCCTTGAAAGTTTCGGCCGGGGTCCAAAGCTCGGCCATCGGCGTACTCGCTGTCGGCGCTTTGATCACGTGGTACATCAGGATTGGAACGGGGCCGCGGTAGTCGCCTGTCGCCGGCTTCAGCTCGCTGGTGGTGGCGCGCTCGGGCGTGGCGGCCGTTCCGGTGCCCACCGCCGTACTCGTTGCCACCGAGCCGACCTCCTCGTTACTCCCATCACCCTCCAGTGGCCCGGTCACGAGCACGAGCGCAATTGCGGCGACGACGAGCGCAGCGACAATGATCGTCAGCCGCCGCTGGCGGGCAGCCGCGGAGCCGCCGCTCACAGGCGAAATACGGGCACGAGCCGCTTCTCGTGCTCGCCCTCGATCCGTGCCACCACTTCGATGTGCG
>CAJBIG010000032.1 GCA_903953065.1 uncultured Solirubrobacterales bacterium | reverse complement strand
TCAGGGTTTGCAAGTGCGAGATTTGGCGAGGCTTGACACTCTTCCCGCATCTAGCGAAGGTTGCCGGTGGAAATGAACCTGATCGTTGTGCAGCACCTCTTCTGCGAAGGGCCTGGCGCCTTCAACGCCGTTCTTGACGACCGCGAAGTAGAGCGAACGGTGGTTGAGATTGATGTTGGTGAAACGCTGCCCGACTGGCGCGGTTTTGACGGGATCATCGCGATGGGCGGGCCAATGAGCGTCAACGACGAGTCTGAGCACCCCTGGCTCGTGGACGAAAAGCGATGGCTCGCTGAGGCGGTGCGCGCCGGGAAGCCGTTCTTCGGCGCCTGTCTTGGCGTTCAACTGCTGGCGAGCGCTCTGGGTGCGCGTGTCTTCCCGCTCGAGCAATCCGAAGTTGGGTTGCTCACGGTCGAAAGGACGTCGGAAGGCTTCGCTGACCCGGTCATCGGTGCGCTCGCTGATCCGCTGATCACCCTCCAATGGCACGGCGACACGTTCGAGCTGCCGGAGAACGGCGTGCTGCTGGCAAGTTCGGCGGCGGCTCCCAATCAGGCTTTTCGTTTCGGCGACGTCGCCTACGGGATTCAGTTTCACCTTGAGGTGACGCCTGAGATGGCGGAGCAGTGGGCGGGCATTCCGGAGTACAGCGCCGCATTGACCTCGGCACTCGGCGAGGAGGGAGGCAAGGCTTTCCTCGCCGACGCCGTTGACCGCCACGAGGAGCTGGGAAGCCAAGCGCACCTGCTAATCGCTGCCTGGCTCGACCTGATTGAGCGGCGCACCGCGCAGTAGCCTGCGCTCTATGAACATCACCGCAACGCTCGCCGTCATCGCCGGTTCGCTCGGCATCTTTATGGGAGCAAGCCCGCTGCTTCAGGCGTGGCGCGCGCATCAGCGTCGCAGCTCGGCCGACGTCAGCATGCCGTTCCTCGGCCTACTTTGGATTGGCGGCGCCGCATGGCTCGCCTACGGGGTTGCGCTTGGCAATCTCGCGATGATGGTCGCCAACACGGTCGGTGTCATCGCCTGCACGACGGCGATCGCCGTCAGCCACTACTGGCGCAACGGCGAGGCCGGCGAAGTCCGCTAGCTGGGTTGTCTGCGCGGCCCGGCGAGCGAGGCGACGGCCTCGACTTCGATCAGCATTTCAGGAAATACGGGGGTGCCAAGCAGCAATGTCGATGCCGGGTACGGCTCGTCAAAGAGTTCTTCGCGCAGCTCCTTGAACTTGCCGTAATCGTCGGCGCTGACGAGAAAGACGGTCAGCTTGACTGCGCTCTGCAGGTTGGCGCCGAAGACCGCGAGCGCCGCTTCAACGTTGGCGAGCGCTTGGCGCGCCTGCGATTCAAAATCGTCATCGAGCGAACCATCGGCTTTGAAGCCGCCCTGTCCGGCCGTGAAGACGAGGTCACCCGCTTTGACGGCCTGGTTGTAGGTCAGGCCCTCGGTCCAGGGAAGGTTGGGGCTGGCGGCGATTGGAGCGTTCTCTGACATCTGTGGATCCTACGCGCTCAGCGAACGGTGTCGCCGACCGAGATGACGCCGCCTTCGAGAATCTGGCAGCGCAAGCCACCGCGGCCGACCATCGCCTTCAGGACGCCGGGCAGGGTGCGCCCCTGGATGTAGTTGCAGGGATCGGCCAGTTCGGTGCCAAGACAGCGCACCTCTCCGACCATGAACTCCTTGCCCAGCAGCGGATTCAGCTCAATGCCGCTGGTCAGCAGGTTTCGGCGCAGGGCGTTGGTCGGCAGCTCAAGGTCAATCGTCGCAAGGTGGTCGTATGCCTCTCGTTCGATCAGCGTCAGGTTTTCGAAGCTCTTCTCTCCCGGCTCGTCGATGCAGTAGCGGTCCCCTTCGAGGCCGCAGCCGGTGATCGCCTCTACACGCTCGAGCGAAACCATCGGAGCTTCTGAGACGGCGGTGATGTAGATCGCTTCTATTCGCCCCGCAGGCTGATCTGGCATCGCCGCAGACTAACTGGCGCTAGTCGTTTCGTACAACACGCAGGCCGAGGTTTCCGGCGCAGCTCTCTGGCGTGTTGTGGCTGCGGGCGTCGACGCGGTAGCGCTTGCAGTACGAGGCGTGGCAGAGGTACGAACCACCACGCTGCACGCGGGGAGCGTCATCAGGCAAATCAGGTCCGCGCGGGTCGACCTCGTCGCTGAGCTCGTAGGAGCTGGCGCTGTAGGAGTCCGAGCACATCTCCCAGACGTTGCCAGTCATCTCGTAGAGGCCGTATCCGTTGGCGGGAAAGGCTTTTACAGGCGATGTGCCGGCGAAGCCGTCGGCGCATGTGTTGCCGGTAGGAAATTCGCCTTGGAACACGTTCATGAGGTGTTTGCCATCCGGTTCAAGAGCGTTTCCCCACGGGAATGCCATCCCGTCAAGGCCGCCGCGCGCCGCGTATTCCCACTCGGCTTCGGTCGGCAGCCGCGCCCCGGCCCAGCCGCAGAAAGCGGCTGCGTCGTTCCAGCTGATCTGGACCACCGGGTGGTCGCCGCGATCGGCAATGTCGCTTTGAGGCCCTTCAGGGTGGCGCCAATCGGCGCCGTTGACCTGGCGCCACCATTCGGCGCGCTGGACTGCCCGAGTCGGTTCGAAATCTTCAGGCAGAAACATCGCAAAGACAAATGACCATCCGAACTCTTCAGCTTCCGTCGTGTAATCGGTCTCCTCTACGAAGCTTGCGAACTGACTGTTGGTGACCGTCGTGGCAGCGATCGCGAATGGCGTGAGCGAAACTTCGTGAACCGGCATCTCGCCGTCCTGCGGGTAGCCGTCGCCTCGCGGGTTGCCCATCTTGAAGCGGCCTCCGTGCAGATCAACCCATTCGATTGCCGCGCCGCTCATGCCGCGCCCGCCTGGGCTGCCCAGTCGGAGTAGAGGTCGGAGTAGACGCCACCGAGCGCGATCAGTTCGTCGTGCGTTCCCTGCTCGGCGATGCGGCCGCCTTCAAGCACGAGGATTCGGCTGGCTTGGCGGATCGTCGAGAGGCGGTGCGCGATCACGATCGAGGTCCTCCCGGCCAGGAGACGGCGCAATGCTTTTTCGATCGCGAGCTCGGAGTGGATGTCAACGTTTGAGGTCGCTTCATCGAGAATTAGAATTCTAGGGTCCGCGACGAGCGCGCGCGCAAAGGCGATCAGTTGGCGCTGACCGGCCGAGAGCATTCCGCCGCGCTCGCCGATCTGGGTGTCGAGCCCGTCTTCGAGCGATTCGATGAACGGCCATGCGCCGACAGCTTTGGCGGCGTCCTCGAGCTCTTCACGCGGCGCGTCGGGGCGCGCGAAGGCGAGGTTTTCGGCAATCGTGCCGCTGAAGAGGTAGCCCTCCTGCGGAACAATTCCCATTTGGCTGCGCAGCGAATGCATCGTCACTGATCGCAGGTCGTGGCCGTCGACGCTGACGGTGCCACTGGTCGGGTCATAAAAGCGCGCGATCAGCTTCGCGAAGGTCGACTTGCCGGCGCCGGTCGAGCCGACCAGCGCGACGGTTTCGCCGGGCGCAATTGAGACGCTGACGTCGTCGAGCGCCAGCTTCGTCTCGCCGGGCTCCTCGCCGCTGCCAACGCGCGGCTGATAGGCAAACGAGACGGAACTGAACTCAATCGCTCCCTTAACTGCGGGCAGCGTGATCGCGTCCGGGGCGTCGACGAGGTCAGACGGCGTGTCGAGCAATTCAAAAATCTTGTCGAGCGCCGCCATCCCGGATTGGTAGGTCGTATAGACCTGCGAGAGCTGAGTGATCGGGTCGAAGAAGCCGTTGAGCGCGGCGATGAAGCCAACCAGCACGCCGATCTCCACCGCTCCGTCGATCGCCTGCATCCCGCCGAAAGCGATCACCAGCACGACCGCCAAGGCAGCGATCAGCTCGACAGAGGGGAAGTAGACGGCGTTGAGGTTGACGGTCGTCATGTTTGCTGATCGGTTGTTCTCGTTGAGGTCGCGGAAGCGTTCACGGTGAACCGGCTCCTGCGCGAAGGCGCGGACGACGCGGACGCCAGAGAGCGTCTCTTGGAGGTAGCCGGTAAGCGAGCCGATCGTCTCTCGCGTGCGTTTGTACGCGTCGGCGCTGGCGATGCGGAAGAGCAACGAGGCGATAGCCATCACGGGGAAGATCAGGAAGACGAGCAGAGCCAGCTGCCAATCGAGGAGCAACAGAATCACGATTGAACCGAGCAACGTCAGCGTCGCTTGAAAGAGCGTGACAATCGTGTCGGTGACGAGCGAGTTGAGCGCGTCAACGTCGTTCGTCATCCGGCTGATCAGCACACCGGCCGAGCGACGCTCGTAGAACCCGACCGGCATCTGTTGGAGGTGCTCGAATATGCGTCGGCGCAGGTCGGCCAGTGCGCGTTGTCCAACCCAGCCGACGAGGAAGGTCTGCGCGTAGGAGCAGCCCCACACGAGCAGCACGCTGACGAGGTATGCGGCGACGACGAGGTTTAGCACCGACAGGTCACCGGGGATGATGCCGCCGTCGATGGCCTTGGCGGCTAATGGAGCCGGCGCCAGTGACGCTGCAACGCCGATAACGAGCGCGATCGACATCAAAATCACGCGTCCGCGGTAGGGACTCATCAGGCTCGCAAGGCCACGCAGCTTGCGGCCTCGGTCGCTCGTTCCTTCAAGTCGTCGGCGAACGTCCTCGCGGCGCGTCAAGCCCATCTCTTGGCGCTGGCTCTTGCTCATAGCCCAGCGACCTCGCTCTCGGTCGGCTTGCGCGTGAGGAAGACCTGATCGGGCAGTCCTTTCTCAACTATCTGCCGATAAAGATCGCTTTCGACCAGCAGATGTTCGTGGTCGCCGTGGGCGACGAGCTGTCCTTTCTCAAGCAGCACTATCTCCTCGGCTAGTGCGATCGTCGAGAGACGGTGGGCGATTACGAAGGTCGTCCGCCCAGCCATCACTTCGCGCAGTGCGGCTTTGATCTGCTGCTCGGTCGATGCGTCGACGCTCGATGTGGCATCGTCGAGGATCAGTATCCGCGGATCGGCGAGCAGCGCTCTGGCGATCGCCAGTCGCTGCCGCTGGCCACCGGAGAGAGTGAGCCCGCGTTCACCAACCATCGTGCTGAACCCGTCCGGCAGTCGTTCGATGAAGCCGGATGCCTGAGCTCTCTCGGCCGCGGCGAGCACGTCGTCGTCGCTGGCGTCGGGGCGGGCGTAGGCGATATTGTCGCGCACGCTGGCGGAGAAGAGGAACGGGTCGTCGTTGACGACCGCGATCTGGCTGCGCAGCGCGGCCGGATCTACGTCACGAACGTCGACGCCGTCGACGAGCACGCGGCCGCCGGTGGCGTCGTAAAGCCGTGGAATCAGCTGAACCAGAGAGCTCTTGCCTGATCCCGTCCCACCAACCAGCGCCACGGTCAAGCCGGCGCGGACATCGAGGTCAATCCCTTCAAGCGCGTCGCGAGATGCGCCGGGGTAGCGCAGCGTCACATTCTCGAACTGGACACGGCCACCGCCGGCCGGCAGCGGCCCGGCGCCTGGCTCGGCCGTAACTTCAGGCTGGCGGTCGAGGATCTGAAAGATGCGCCCGCCAGAGGCGGTCGCCCTTTGCGAGAGCCCGAGCATCATGCCGAAGGTGCGCATCGGCGCGATCAGCATCAATAGGTAGGTGTAGAAGGCCGAAAAGGCGCCGATGCTGAGCTCGCCGTTGATCACTTGACGGCCACCAAAGAAGAGCACTGCGGCGAGGCCAAGCTGCGGCAGGAAGCCAATGAACGGGCTGTAGAAAGCGGCAAGCCGCGTCGAGACCATCGACTGATCGAAGACGCGGCCGACGCGGTAGTCAAAGCTGAGCTTCTGGCGCGTTTCGGCCGCGAACGCCTTTACGACGCGTACGCCAGCGATGTTTTCTTCGACTTCGGCCGTTAGCTCGGCGACCCGCTGCTGAACCTCCTGGAGCGCGGGTCGAGACCGGCGGCCGTAACGGAACGCGATGATGATCACGAATGGAACCGGCGCCAGCGACAACGCCGCGAGCAAGGGGTCGGTCAGGAACATCGCGATCGCCGCGAGAGCGATTGTCAGCAGCGCCTGAATCAGGAAGACGAGGCCGTAGCCGAGGAAGAAGCGAACGGCTTGGAGGTCGACCGTTGCCCGTGACATCAGCTGCCCCGTCTGCTGCTGGTCGAAGAAGGCGAGTTCCAGCGACTGAAGGTGGCTGTAGATCTTTGCGCGCAGATCGAACTCAACTCCGAGCGAGACGCGCCCAGCGACCAGCCGCCGGATTACGGTGAGGATCGCGCGCAGGATGCCGGCGAGCAGAACCGCACCGCCGAGCAGCTTCAAATCGGCTTTGTCGCCCTCGTAAATCTGGTTGATCGCCTGACCGGTCAGCCAAGGGATCGAAACCGTCATCACCATCGCGAGCAGCGCAAAGCTCAGCGACGCGGCGACGCTGCGCCGGTAGGGGCGCAAGAAGCCGAGCAGCCGCAGGAAGGTAGTCATCCCGGAGTCGGGCGGAGCGAGTTTTTCTGAGTTCTGAGTGGTCATAGAGCGTCGGCGGCGCCGATCGGCCGCAACGTGAAGGGTACGGCCGTAATAATGGCTGGCCGATGAACCGACCAAATTTTGGCCTCTGCGGCGATTGCGTCTTCCAGCGCGTCGTCCGAACTACGCGCGGCTCGGCCTTCTCACTCTGCGAGCGATCTCGAGAAGATCCACGCT
>CAJBIG010000031.1 GCA_903953065.1 uncultured Solirubrobacterales bacterium | reverse complement strand
GCGACAAACGAGTTCTTCATGACCGATTTTGACGCCAGCGACGTCAGCGGCGCCTTTGCCGGCGTTCGGCCGCTGATCGCCACCGGTGACCCTAAGAAGTCGGTTGACATCTCGCGCCGCGCCGAGCTCTACGAGACCGGCAACGGGATGATCACGATCACCGGAGGCAAGCTGACGACCTGGAGGCGGATGGCGAAGATGGCGGTAGATCGAATCGTCGAGAGAGACTCGCGCGAGGCGCCCTGTCGGACCGAGGAAATTCCGCTCGGTCAAGCGATTCGAGCTGACGAGCTGCCGCGCGTTGAAGGCGTGCCCGAAGCGGCTTACGAGCAGCTCGCCGGGCGCTATGGATATCGCGCCCGCGACGTTCTGGCAGTCGCCGCTGAGCGCGGCGAGCTGGCTCAGCCGATAGTCGCTTCCGGGCCGACGGATTTGCTCGCCGAGGTTGTTTTCGCGGCCCGCCACGAGCAGGCGCGCAGTGTCGGCGACGCTCTGCTGCGCCGCAGCCGGGTTGCGCTGCTGGCAGCGCGCGAAGTGACCGGCGACGATGACGCCGTCGCCCGCCGCGTCGCCAATGCGATGGCTGGCGAGCTTGGCTGGGATGAGGCGCGGGTTGAAGCGGAGGTTGACGCCTTCAGCGCCGAAGCGGCGGCCGAGGGAATCGTCGCCAACGTCGCGCCGACTGCGTAGCCTTCTACAGATGCAGTCTTTCCGTTCGAAGCGAGGGCTTTCGGCCCTCTGCGCAGCTGCCGCCGCTTTGAGCTTGTCGCTCGCCGCGCAGGCATCGGCCGAAGGTTCATTTGCCGGCGCGGTCGTAGTCGACGGCCCGTCGAGCGGCGTGACCGTGCTCGGTGACGTTGAGATGGCGTTCGACAGCAGCGGTGTTGTTGCCTACGTGCGCAGCGACGAGGGCGCCGATCACGCCTTCATCAGCATGCTCGCCTCCGGCGCCCCCCAGACTCCGGTTCGCGTTGATCCCGGCCAGTCGGCGGTGATCGGCAAACCGGTTGTTGGAATCTCCAACGGTGGCCGGATGACGGTCGTCTACGCGAACAGCGACGGCCTCTGGGCGCGGGTGCAGATCACGCCCGGCCAGCCTTTCTCGGCGCCACAGCAGCTCGGTGGCCCAGGCGCTAACTCGCCGTCTGTCGACATGGCGCCGATCACAGGCGTCGCCTACGTCGCTTGGGCTGAGAACGGCAGCGTTCGCGCTGCCTACCTGCCGCGCCGCGTCACCAATTACACGGTCTACGCCGGCTCCGCCAACATCAACCCGGCCAACAGCGCAGGTTCGGCCCCTGAGCTGACGCCGAAGGTTTCGACATCGGCCGATGGCACGGGCGTCGTGGCGTTTGGCGAGGTTGACGGCGCTGCAACGCGGATCGGCGTACGCCGGCTCGTGCGCGGCGGCTTTTCGTCTGTTGTTCTGAGCGCCGCGGCCGAATCCCTTGACGGGCAGGCAGGCGGGTCGGCCGACCGCCCGGCAATCGCGATGCAGGCCGATTCAAGCTTCGCTTGGGTCGTCTTCTCGCAGAACTTTGCTGACGGGACGCGGCGGGGCGTCGTTCGCCGCGTGCGCGCTTCAACGCTCGAAGCGCCACAGGCGCTGGCCGGCGGCGCGGCGATCGGCGCCAACGCCGGGCCGACGATCGGAGCGAACGACCGTGGCTCCGGGATCATCAATGTTCAGGGCGCCGACGGCACGATCTGGGCCTCGATCGTCCGTCGGAGCGCGCTGACTGCAGCGACGGGTTTGGGGAGCTCGCCGGCTCAGGATGCCGTGCCCGCCAGTACGTTCGCGGTCGACCAACACGGCGTAAGTGCATGGATTCAGGCGCCCGGCCGGGAGGTCGTCGCCCGCAACATCGCTGATGACGACGTGCTGCCGGCGCCACCTCCGTTTGGCGCCGCAACGACGCTATCGGTGCCTTCGCTTGGCGCCGCCGAGTCGGGCGGCGGGCTTGATCTGGCGACCGACCGCTATGGCGACAGCGTGATCGCGTTCACGCAGGGGCCGCCCGGTGCGCGCAGCGTCGCGGTTGCCTCGTTCTCGCTGCCGCTGAAACCGGTTCGCTTGATTGGGCTTAGCGGCTGGCGCAACACGCTGCAGCCGAGTTTGAGCTGGTGGGCCTCGTCGCAGGGCTGGCCGGCGCAGGGCTACCGCGTCTACATCGACAAGCTGCTGGCCGGTAGTTCGGCGACGACCAGCTTCACGCCCGTGAGCGCGCTCGGTGAAGGGACGCACAAGCTCCGCGTTGAGAGCTTTGACCGCGCCGGCCAAACCGTTTCCTCGGCGCTCGGCGACTTGAAGATCGATACGACGATTCCGCTGCTGGCTGTAAAGCTTCGTAGCTCCGGTTCCGCCGTGACCGTCTCAGGCACGGCGACCGACGCGAAGCCGCCTAAGGGCTCTGGACTGGTCTCGGTCAAGGTCAACTTTGGCGACGGATCGCCGAGTGTCGTTGGGAAGCGTTCGGCCTTCAAGCTGAAACACCGCTTCCTGCGGGGCGGCAGTCTCACAGTGACCGTGACAGCGACCGACGGCGCCGGCAACAAGTCGGTCTTCAAGGGCAAAGTCAAGGCGAAGGCTGCCTGACGGCGCTGCTGGCGTAGCATCGCTGCTGTGAGTAGTCAGTTTGAGATTCTCAGCGCCGGAGGGTCTTCCGACGCCACCGGTCTGGTTTCGCAGCTGGGGCTTGACGAGCTTGACGGCGAGCTAGGTCGTCCGCGCGTGATCGCGGCGATGATCGCCGCCGCCGACGGCCGCGCTGCGGTCGAAGGGCGCGCCGGCGGGCTCGGGAGCCCAGCCGACCGGGCCGTGCTGCG
>CAJBIG010000030.1 GCA_903953065.1 uncultured Solirubrobacterales bacterium | reverse complement strand
TCGGGGCCGACGATCGGCGCGATTGTGAGGCGCTCGTCCTGCTCTGAAGAAGCCATTGGGGAACCGTACCGCCGGATCGAAAATGAGGTTGTGCCGTACGCTGCGCGCTGTGGAGGTTTCGGTCCGACTATTTGCAGGCTTGCGCGAGCTCGCGGGCAGCGATTCGCTGCAGCTTCATCTGGCCGATGGAGCCAGCGTCGCTGACGCGCTGGTGGAGCTGAGCGGGCAGATCGATGCCAGAGGCTGCCTGCTCGCCGTCAACCGCGAGTACGCAGACGACGACCACATACTCGCCGCAGGTGATGAGCTGGCGTTGATCCCGCCGGTCTCCGGCGGCGGCGCTCAGGCGCACGTTGCGCTCAGCGATTCGCCGCTGTCGCTCGACGCGCTGCTGGAGCGGGTCCGCGACCCGCGCGCCGGTGCGGTCGTCAGCTTCTCGGGCGTTACGCGCGACGTTGACGCGCTCGACTATGAGGTTTACGCCGAGATGGCCTTGGAGCAGATGGCCCGCATCGTTGACGAGGCAATTGAGCGCCACGGGCTCTGCGCCGCCGCCGCCGAGCATCGCGTCGGCACGGTGCCCTTAAGCGAGGCGAGCGTGATCGTCGCCGCCAGCGCGCCCCACCGCGGCGAAGCGTTCGCCGGTGCGCGCGAGATCATCGACGAACTAAAGGCCTGCGCGCCGATCTGGAAGGTTGAGCTTGAGGGCGATGAGCGCCGCCGCGTCGTTGGAGAGCAGCCGAAGCGCCCGCAGGACTAGGCCGCAGCGCCGCCGGCCTGCGCTGGCTCTGTCGGATCGCCACCGCCCGTACCGGCAGCAGCCATCTCACGGGCGAGGTGGTCTTCGATCTGCATCGGGCTGTCGATTAGCCGCTGAACGACGGTAAGCAGATCTGACATCGAGGAGACCTCCTCGACCTGCTCTTTGATGAACCACTGGATGAACTGCTCGCCGGCGAAGTCGCTCTCGTCGCGTGCCAGCGCCGCCATCGCATTGATCTGCTCGGTGACCATCTTCTCCTGTTCGAGCGCAAGGCTGACCGGCTCGGCGATGTCGACGAACGCGACCTTCGGCGGCGCTATCCCCGGAATGATCGGCCCAGAGTCCTGATCGAGCAGGTACTGGACCATCATCATCGCGTGGCCGCGCTCCTCAAGCGCCTGCTTGTAGAAGAACTGAGCCAGATGCGGCAGCGTCTGTTCATCGTAATAGACGGCGATCGCGACGTACTGCTGATGGGCGGCGTATTCGTGGCCGATCTGCTCGTTTACAGCGTCGGCAAAGGCGATTGAAGGCATCTAAACAGCGTACCGGCTGCCAGCGCACGAAACGGCCCGTCCTACCGATCTTCGACTCCGTACTCTTGCCCGATGGCCACTTCTCTAGTAACTGGCGGCGCAGGCTTTCTCGGTTCGCATCTTTGCGACGAACTGTTGCGCCGTGGCGACCGCGTTATCTGCGTCGACAACCTCGAAACCGGCTCGCTGCACAACATCGAGCACATCCGCGCAGAGGAGTTCACCTTCGTCAACTGCGACATCACCGAGCCCTACTTCATCGAGGAGCCGATCGATTCGGTCTACCACCTCGCTTCGCCGGCCTCGCCGATCGACTACCTGCGGCTGCCGCTGCAGACCTTGAAGGTTGGCTCGCACGGAACTCATCACACACTCGGCCTTGCGAAGGAACACCGCGCCCGCTTCCTGCTCGCCTCAACGAGCGAGGTTTACGGCGACCCGCAGGTTCACCCGCAGACCGAGGATTACTGGGGCCACGTAAACCCGATCGGTCCGCGCGGCGTCTATGACGAAGCGAAGCGCTACGCCGAGGCACTGACGATGGCCTACCACCGTCAGCAGGGTGTGGACACGGCGATCGTGCGGATCTTCAACACCTACGGCCCGCGGATGCGCGCCCACGATGGCCGTGCGATCCCCACCTTCCTTCGCCAGGCCTTGGCCGACCGGCAGATCACGGTCTACGGCGACGGCTCGCAGACGCGCTCGTTCTGTTTCGTCTCCGACCTGATCCGCGGCCTGATCGCCCTCAGCGAGTCGGGCGAGCACCAGCCGGTCAATGTCGGCAACCCGGATGAGTTCACGCTGCTTGAGCTGGCGCAGATCGTGGTTGAGGTCTCGGACTCGCGCTCGGAGATTGTCTACGAGGCGCTGCCGACCGATGATCCGAAGCAGCGCAAGCCGGATATCACGCGCGCGCAGGAGATTCTGCAGTGGGAGCCGAAGGTTGGATTGCGTGAAGGGCTTGCGCAGACGATCGAGGAATCCGGCGCCGAAGCGCTGCTGGGTATTCCAAGCTGAGCTGTGAGCGTCACTTTCGTGGCTCTCGGGTGTTGTAGGTACTAGAAGAGCCATGACCGAGAAGCCTCGCCAACCCAATAGTGCGCCGCGCGATCCGTTCGCGCCGCCGCCGGAGCTAGAGATTGTGGCCGACGGTCACGATCTCCGTAGGCGCAGTACGCCGCTCTCTTTCATCCTGACAATGGACGCGCTGCGCACCGTTGCGCGTGTCGCCTCACTGGTCATTGTTGATGCGGTCGGCATCTACCTAGCGATTCTCGTTGCGCTTGAGGGCAAATCGCTGCTCTTTGACGGGGTTGGCTTCAGTGCCAACGCGACTCAGGCCTACAACTACGCCGTCTTCGCAGTGCTGCTGACCTTGCTGCTCTTTGCCCGCGCTGGCCTCTACGGCGACCGCGGCTCGCGGCCTGGCCTTGGCGCTGTCGTCTCCGCGCTCTTCTCGGTCGCCTTGGTCGCGCTGGTCTATTCGCTGATCGTCGGCCGCGACTTCTCCAGCTACTACATCTTCTGGGGCACGCTGATCTTTGCCGTCTTGATTGTTGGCTCACTGCGCGCGCTCTATGACCGCGCCAGCGGCCGACTGTTGCGCGCCGCCGGCTATCGCCGCAGCGCTTTGCTGGTGGGGGTTGGCTCGCACGCCGAGGCGGTTGGTGCCGCGCTTTCGTCGAGCCGCGCGAACCCAATTGAGATCGTCGGCATCGTAGGCCCCGCCGAGCTTGATGAGGCCTTCGACGAGCAACACTTCGATGAGCTCGTGATCGCCGACCCTGGCTTTAGCGAGCAGCGCGTGCTGGAGATCGTTGATCGCTGCCACGAGCGCGGCGTCCGCGTCCGTGTGGCACCTTCAACGAGCGAGCTGCTGGCGCGCCGGGCCGAGTTCGTGCCGGGGTCGGCAGTGCCGCTCTTTGAGCTGCGCGCTCCCGTCTTTGATGGCGCCGATTACGCGCTGAAGCGCTTCTTCGACCTCACCGGCGCGGCGCTCAGTCTGCTGATCTTAAGCCCGCTGCTGCTGATGATCGCGCTCGCCGTCGCCTTCACCTCGCGCGGCCCGGTGCTGTTCCGCTCACGCCGGCCGGGGATCGCCGGTATGCCGTTCGACTGCCTCAAGTTCCGCACGATGTACGAAGGCGCGGAAATGCGCCAGCAGGAGTTGGAAGCTGAAAACGAGGCCGACGGGCCGCTCTTCAAGATTCGACGCGATCCGCGGATCACGCCTGTAGGCCGCTTGCTGCGCCGCTTCTCGCTCGATGAGCTCCCGCAGCTTTGGAATGTTCTGCGCGGCGAGATGTCGATCATCGGGCCGCGGCCGCTTCCCCAGCGTGATTACGCGCGGCTCGAGGACTGGCACCGTCGCCGCTACCTAGTGCTGCCGGGGATGACCGGGCTTTGGCAGGTGTCGGGCCGTTCGGAGCTTGACTTCGATGACCTCGTAAACCTCGACTTCCTTTACATCGAGCGCTGGTCGCTGGCGCTCGACCTCAGCATCATCGTGCAGACGATTCCCGCCGTCCTGCGCCGTCGCGG
>CAJBIG010000029.1 GCA_903953065.1 uncultured Solirubrobacterales bacterium | reverse complement strand
GTCGCGGATGTACGGCATCTTGATGAACGCCTCGCGCCAATTTCCCTCGGCGGCAGGGCGCGAATCGGTAGGCGCGTCCCACTGCCCGCCGTGGCTGGCTGCAATCTCCAGCGCCCGCTCAAGATCCCCGTCGACCGGGGCATCGGTCGATTCAAAACCGATCACCAGCAGCGAGTGCGTTCCGTCGCCGGCGCCGGTTTGCTGCGCCTCGAGCTGATCTAGCAGGCGGCAGTTGGCTGGATCAAGGCCGCTCTGGACGATCTCACGCGCGGCCTCGGCGCCGGTCAGGAAATCGGCGAAACGGACCGCTCGCGAGGCGCGGTGGTCGGGCCTTGGCTGAACGCGAACCCAGGCCTCGGTGATCACGCCTAGCGTTCCTTCCGAGCCGAGCAGCATCCGGTCAGGGCTCGGGCCGGCGCCGGATCCTGGCAGACGTCGCGATTGCCAGAGCCCGCTCGGAGTGATCGCGCGGACCGACTCAACCAAATCGTCGATGTGGGTAAGTCGAGTTGCGAAATGGCCGCCGGCGCGCGTCGCAACCCAGCCGCCAAGCGTCGAGCATTCGAACGACTGCGGGTAGAAGCGCATCGTCAGGCCGTGCTCGCCGAGCTGCTCTTCGAGCCGCGGCCCGCTGGCGCCGGCGCCGATCAGCGCCGAGCGCGAAACAGGATCAACTTCGAGTACTTGATCGAGTCCACCGAGATCGAGCGAACAAGTTCCGTTGAAGCTCGCAGGAACGTCCGGCTCGACGCCGCCGACGACGCTGGTGCCGCCGCCGTAAGGAATCACGGCGACGTTCGATGCGGCGGCCCACTCGAGTAGCTGCTCGATCTGTTGCTCGTTCTGCGGCCTTGCGACAAGGTCTGGAACGTGCTCGTAGATACCGCGGAAGGCTCGAATTGTGTCGAGGTACGAGGATCCGTAGCTGTGCTCGGCGCGCTCCTCTTTGCTCTGTGAGCAGATCGCGCCAAGTGAGCCGCCGGGCGCCTCGAGCTCTGGCTCAGGTAGCTGAACGCTCTCAAATTGCACAGCAGCTTCGGGCTCCTGGGGGCCGAAGCCGAAGAGCGGCTCAATCCCCGGCGCGGCTGCCTGGGCCTCGGCGGCGCCGATCGCGGCGTCCTCGAATCCCCACCCCCAACGGCTGCGCGTACGCTTGCTCACGCTTGAGACCGTACTCTGAGCAGAGTGTCGATGGCTCCCGGAATACTCGCCCGCGGGCCCTGGTCACCTGACCAGGTGACTGCGCGCTGGGCGGAAGAGATGTTTGAGCCTTCGCCGCAGATGACCGCCGACGCCGACGCTGCGGTCGCCGCGCTCGCCGATCGCGGCTCCCCGAGCCACGACGGGCTCGGCGCCCGTTTCATCAGCCACGAGATTGCAGACGATGGCCAATTGACGATCAACCTGCAGCCGTCGCGCTGGTCGCTGCGGCTAAACGAAGCCGACGCAGCAAACTCGGTGGCGGCGCTCTGCGCCGTTCGCGACTTTGAGGGCCGCTGGCTGGCGGGAAGGCGCGCAGCGTGGCTGGCATCGTGGCCTGGGCGCTGGGCGCTCGGCGCCGGCGGCGCAGTCGACTTCGGCGAGAGCCCGGCCGACACGCTGGCGCGCGAGCTGCAAGAGGAGTGGGCTGTGAAAGCCGAGCAAGTTCGTTGCGAGGCACTGATCATGCTGCCGAACGCGATGGTGATGTTCATCGGCCAGGCCTGGCTACCAGAGGGCGCAACCGTCACTCCCGACGACGAGCACGACGAGCACGCTTGGTGGCCTGCGCAGGTCGAGGATTGGCCCGAGGAGGCAGACGAACCACTACGGCGGATGGCGACGCTACTGAGCCAGGTGCCGCGATGAGTGCCGCCGATCAGGCGCCCAAACGCCGCGGCCCAAGCCTCTCGCAGAGCACGCTAAAGAAACTCTCGTTCGCCCATTCGACCGTCTATATCTGCCTGTTGGTCGTCTGGCTCGTGCCGGGACTGGCGATCGCGACATCGATCTTCGGATTTGTTCACGGGATCGGCTGGATTCTGATGGTGCTGCTGATTCTGCTGGCGCTGCGCGCCCGCGTCGTGACGCTGCGAACAGCCACCGCCGTGGCCGTACTCGGCGGCATCGCGCCGTTCTTCGGCAGCTACGAATTCTTTCGAACCGGGCGCCGCCACGACAGCACCGACAACGTGAGCGGCGAAGTTTCAGGTGAAGCTGGCGTTGCGGCGCAGGTCACCAGCCCCAGCGGCCGCTAGCATCAGCTGAAGATCGATAGATGGCGGTTTCCACAACAGTTCAGGTGACGCTCCCGGCAATGGGCGAGTCGGTGAATGAAGGCACCGTTCTTGAGTGGCTCAAGACGGAGGGCGACCAGGTTGAGGCTGGCGAAACACTGGTAGAGGTCTCAACCGACAAGGTTGACGCCGAGATCCCCTCCCCGGTCAGTGGAACGCTGCTGAAGATTCACGCTCCGGCAGGCGAGACGGTTGAAATTGGTGCACTGCTGGCTGAGATTCAGGCCGGCGAAGCGGCGTCCGG